>JAQGII010000411.1 GCA_028291305.1 Caulobacteraceae bacterium | reverse complement strand
GAGCGCGAACGCTACGCCTATCGCAACACCTTCGCCCTGCCGGCGGCGAGCGACACCTTCGACGACCTTCACCTCAGCTTCGATCTGCTCAAGACCGAGTTCAGCGCCGACTACGTCCTGCCCCTGGCGGACGGCCGCGAGGTGAAGCTGGGTTACGACCTGGAGGATGACCGCAACGCCTTCGACGATGTCGCCGGCGCCCTCGACCCCAGCACCGGCATGATCGCCAATCCCACCGCGATCAACCACTTCCGCTATCGCCAGCGGGTGAACGCCGCCTACGGACAGTACCAGTCTGGGCTGGGCCCGTGGACGATACAGGCGGGCCTGCGGGTCGAAGCCGCCGATGTCTCCATGCTGCAGCTCAACGGCAATATTCCCGGGAGCCGCCGCGACGCCGGGGTCTATCCGAGCCTGCATCTGGACCGAAGCATCGGCGAAACCGGCAGGATTTCGGCCAGCGTCAGCCGCAGGATCACCAGGCCCGACCCGGAGGCCCTCAATCCCTTCGTGGACCAGCAGGACACCCACAACCTTCGCGCCGGCAACCCCAACCTTGCGCCGCAGGACACCTGGTCCTCGGAGCTGGGTTACACCGCGAGCTCGACCGCGTTCAGCTACGGCGCGACGGGTTACCTGCGCCTCGACCGCAACAGCGTGATCGACGTCCTGCAACCGCTGAGCGCCGACGTCGTCCTGGCGACGAGAACCAACCTGCCTCACAGCCGGTCCGGCGGGTTGGAGTTCAACGCCAACGGCAAATTTGGCCCGATGCTGTCCTATGGTCTCAGCGGCGACCTGTTCTGGACCCAAATCGACGCCACGACGCTCGGCTTTAACGGCCTGAAGGCGACGACGGGCCTCAACCTGAAGGCTCATCTGGACTATCGCGCCACCAGCGCCGACACGGCGCAGATATCGGTCAGCCGGTCGGACAGGCGGCTGACGCCGCAGGGCCAGATCGATGCGATCAACCTGGTAAACCTGGGATATCGGCGCCAGGTCCGGCCGGACCTTGCGCTGGTGCTGACGGTGACCGACGCCCTGGACGGACAGCGGATGCATCGCGTCGTCAGCGCCGCCCAGTTGCAGGACGACTATGTCCGCTATCAGGTCGGCAGGGTGGCCATGGTCGGTCTGGTCTACACGTTCGGAGCGCAGAAGAAGGGCAAGCCGGGCGGCTTCGAGTACGACCAGTAGCCGCGCGGCACAGGCCTGTATTTGCTAGATCGCGCGTCCGATCATGACCGGATGAGGGCCGCTTTCTATCCTTCGGCGGAAATGCTGCGTCGTCGCGTAGCACTCGCACGCCCTGCGCTCCAGACCCGGCCGGTCGAGCACCGTGATCCTGCCGCGGGAGTAGCGGATGAGCCCCTCATCCTGCAGTTTGACGGCGTGGCTCGTCACGGTGGCGCGCCGCACGGCCAGCATCACCGCCAGAAACTCCTGCGTCAGCGGCAACTCGGCGCCGCCGCCGATCCTGTCTTGCGCCTCCAGCAGCCACCAGGCGAGCCGCTGCTCCACCTTGTGCAGCGCGATACAGGCCATCGCCTGGCGCGCCTCGGTGACCAACAACTCGCTATGCTCCTGGACGATTTCCCGCAGGCTGACGCTGGCGTCGAAGGCCGCCCTATAGGCTGCCGCGGGAATGCCCAGGAAGCGACCCGGCACCTGGACGATCGCCCGGGAGAACATGACGCCCCCGCCCGACGCCTCGATGAAGCCCAGCCCTCCCTCACGGCCCACCACCGAGGTTTCGATCATGCTTCCCGACAGCATGACGGACATGATCGAAATCAGCCCGGTCTCCGGAAACCAGACAGTGTCGAGTACGGCTTCGGCCTCGTAGAGGACGTGGCCTCGTTTCAAATCCACGAGGCGCGCGGAGCGAGCGAGACGCTGGAAATCATCGTCGGACAGAGCCAGCAACAACCGGTTCTTGGTCTGTGCGTGCTTGATCATGCGTCGGACGATGATCTCTCTGCGCAAGCTCCGCAATCAATCCCTGCCGCCTATGTCGGAAAAGATAGTCCTCTGTGCGCGATCGGACAGATTAGACGTTCCGAAGCCGTCTACTGACGCGTGATGAACGTCTGTGTCGGCGAGTCGCCTCAAATAGAGGTGCAGGCCCGCTACTTTCGACGTTCGCGAAAGTGCAGGCGGAGCCATGTTCTTTAGAAACCACTTATTGCGCGCGCTCTCTGCGGATGATGCATCCGCGCTTCGCTGGTCGATGAGAGAGGTCGTCTTGCCTACCGGACAGATGATTTGCCGGCGCGGCGACATGGTCGAGGCGGTCTATTTTCCCAGCACCGCGGTCCTTTCCATGGTTGCCGTCATCGGGGACGAACGGACCGTCGAGACCGCCACGGTCGGATTCGAGGGCGCTGCGGGCCTCCTCGCGGCCCTGGGGGAAGAACCGATCTCCAGCGATATCTTTGCGCAGATCGGCGGGGCGGCGATCAGCGTGCCGGCCAACGTCTTGCGCCGGCGGGCGTTTGAAAGCCCCACGTTCATGCAGTTGGCGCTCCGCTCGGCCCAGGCGAATTACGCGCAGTGCGAGCAGTCGGTCGCCTGCATGGCGGTCCACGGCGTAAGGGCGCGCCTGGCCCGATGGCTGCTGGTCACCGACGACCGCATCGGCAGTGACATCGTGCCCCTGACCCAGGCGCATCTTGCGCTCATGATGGGTGTCCAGCGCACAACGATCAGCGCTGCGGCTGGAGAGCTGAAAGCAGCCGGTCTGGTCGGCTATATCCGCGGTCAGATCCAGATTGTCGATCGGGCCGGTCTCGAGCGGCAGGCTTGCGAGTGCTACCAGGCGAACCACGCGGCGCTCACCCGCTTGGCCGGGCTATCGCAACCCGCACAATAGGGTCCGGGACACGGCCGGCAGCGAGCCGCTGGCGGCGGCCAGGTCGGGCGGAAAGCCTAACCTTCGCCGAGCGTGAGCTCCTTGGCGGCCGCGGGGGCCAGGGCGCGACGGCCCTTGGCGTAGGCGGCCTGCTTGCCCTCCTGGCCGAAATGGCGACGCATCCGGTCGAGGTAGACGTAGATCACCGGGGTCGAGAACAGGGTCAGGGCCTGCGACACCAGCAGGCCGCCGACGATGGCCCAGCCCAGCGGTTGGCGGAATTCCGAGCCGGTGCCGTGGCCGAGGATCATCGGCACCCCGCCCAGGAAGGCGCAGGCCGTGGTCATCAGGATCGGGCGCAGCCGCTGGTGCGAGGCGCGCACCACCGCCTCCTCCGGCCCCATGCCCTCCTCGCGCTCCAGCTTCAGCGCCACGTCGACGATCATGATGCCGTTCTTCTTGACGATGCCGATCAGCAGGATGATGGCGATGATGCCGATCACGTTGAGGTCCTGGCCGGCGATCTTGAGCGCCAGCAGCGCCCCGACGCCCGCCGACGGCAGCGTCGACAGGATGGTCAGGGGGTGGATGTAGCTCTCATAGAGCACCCCCAGGATGATGTAGACCGACAGCAGCGCCGCCACGATCAGGATCGGCATCGAGGACAGCGATTCCTGGAACGCCTGGGCCGTGCCTTGGAACGAGCCGGTCAGGGTCGCGGGGGCGCCGAGGTCTTCCTTGGCCTTCTCGATCAGCTTGGTCGCCGTGCCCAGGGGAATCCCCGGGGACAGGTTGAAGGACAGGGTGGCGGCGGGCAGTTGGCCCTGGTGGTTGATCGACACGGAGCGGACCTTGGAGGTGTCCACCTTGACCAGCATCGACAGGGGCACCGGCTTGCCGGTGCGCGGCGAGTTGATGAAGATCGAGTTGAACAGCTCGGGCGTCGCCTGCAGGGCCGGCGGGCCTTCCAGCACCACGTGGTAGGAGTTGAGCTGGGTGAAATACTGCGCCACCTGGCGCTGACCGACCTGGTTGTAGATGGCCGCGTCGATGTCCGAGGGCGCCAGGCCGAAGCGGCCCGCCGCGTCGCGGTCGATGGTCAGGCTCACCGATGAGGCGCTGGATTGCTGGTCGGAGTTGACGTCCTTGATCTCCGGGATCCGCTCCAGCGCCTGCAGCAGCTTGGGCCCCCATTCGTTGAGCTCGTCCAGGTCGCCGTCCGACAGGGTGTACTGGTAGGAAGCGCGGCCGCCGCGACCGCCGACCTGGATATCCTGCTGCGGTTGCATGATGGCCTGGGCGCCGACCACGCGGGCCAGCTTGGGCCGCAGGCGGGCGATGATCTCTTCCGGCGTCGAGGTGCGGCCCTCGTCCTTGGGACGCAGGCCGAAGACGATGTTGATCGCCGACAGGTTGCCGCCGACGTTGTAGCCCGCTTCGATCACGTCGGGGTCCTGGGCGATGATCGCGGCCATCTCGCCGGCCTTGGCGTTGGCCTTGGGATAGGAGGTGTCCTGCGGCGAGACCACGACGGCCTGGATCAAGCCAGTGTCCTGCGACGGGAAGAAGCCGGTCTTGGCCGTGGCGTAGAGCACCACGGACAGGATGGCGGTGGCGATGAACCCGGCCAGCATCAGCAGCTTGTGGCGCATGACCACATCGAGCCCGCGGGCGTAGCTCTGCTCCATCTTGTGGAAGCCGCTCTCCAGTCCCTTCAGGATCGGGTTCTTGGGCGGCTCGGGCGCCTTGAGGAACTTGCCGCACAGCATCGGTGTGAAGGTCAGCGACAGGGCCACCGACAGCACCACCGCCGCCGACAGGGTCAGGGCGAACTCGCGCATCAGCCGGCCGACAACGCCGCTCATGAACATGATCGGGGTGAACACGGCGATCAGCGAGATGGCGATCGACAGGATGGTGAAGGATATCTCGCTCGCGCCGTTGAGCGCCGCCTGGAACGGCTTCTCGCCGTGCTCGATGCGCCGCCAGATGGCCTCGACCATGACGATGGCGTCATCGACCACGAAGCCCACGGCGATGGACAGGGCCATCAGGGACAGGTTGTCCAGGCTGAAGCCGGCCGGCAGCATGATCGCCGTTGTCGCCAGCAGGGACAGCGGGATCACCGCGCTGGGGATGAGGGTCGCGCGGACGTTGCGCAGGAACAGAAAGATCACCGCCACCACCAGCACGACGGTGATCAGCAGGGTGATCTCCACGTCCCTGACCGAAGCGCGGATGGTCTGGGTCCTGTCCTGGATGATGTTGATATCGATCGAGCTGGGCAGGTTGGCCTTAATGCCCGGAAGCGCCGCCTTGATGGCGTCGATGGTGCGTAGGGCGTTCGCACCGGCCTGTTTGCTGACGCCGATGGAGACGGCCGGGCCCTGCACCAACGCCGGGTTTTTGTTGGCCTTGCCTGGATAGAGGACGTTGCCGCCCAGGTTGTTCTCAACATCCTGGATCGCCTGGCCGACATCGCGGACGCGGACCGGCGATCCGTTCTTGTAGGCCACGATCAGGTTGTTCCAGACGTCCACCCCCACCGCCTGGTCGTTGGCGTAGATGGTCTGGTTGCGGTCCGGCCCGACCAGCTGCCCCTTGGGCGCGTTCACCGTGTTGTTGGCGATGGCCGTGCGAATGGCGTCCAGTTGCAGCCCGAGCGAAGCGACCCTGCGCGGATCGATCTGGACGCGGATGGCCGGCTTGCGCGAACTGTAGATGTTGACGAGGCCCACGCCGTCGATCCGCGAGATGCGCTGGGCGACGATGTTGTCGATATAGTCGTAAACGGTCGAGGTCGGCAGGGTGTCCGAACGCAGCGAGATCACCAGGATCGGCTGGTCGGCGGGGTTCACCTTGCGGATGTTGGGCGGCGACGGAAGGTTGGTCGGCAGCTGGCCGGCGGCGGCCTGCACGGCCGCCTGCACGTCCTGGGCGGCGGCGTCGATGTTGCGGCTGAGTTCGAACTGCAGCACCACCTGGGTCTGGCCGAGCGAGCTGCCGGAGGTCAGCTGGGTGACGCCGGGAATCTGCGCGAGCTGCCGCTCCAGCGGCGTGGCCACGTTGGAGGCCATGGTCTCGGGGCTGGCCCCCGGCAGGTTGGCGCTGACCTGGATGGTGGGGAAGTCCACCTGCGGCAGGGCCGACACGGGGAGCTGGAAATAGCAGACGACGCCGACAACCAGGAACGCCACCGCGATCAGCGAGGTCGCGACAGGCCGCTTGATGAACGGGCTGGATATACTCACGGCGCCAGAAGACTCCCCAAGGAGCGGCTGGATGCCGCGCCGTGCAATATGCTGTTCCGTGCCGAACCGGTCTTAGAACGTCAAGATCGTTGGAAACTGTTGCAGCGATGTGAGCGTGCGGAAATGTTCGCAGCCCTTAGGCAGGACTTTGCTGCTCAAAATGCAGCCATTCCCGCATGGCTGCAAACGCTGCTTCAATTCGCGTCGCGTGCGAACCGCAGATCGCGCGTCATCTGCTCCAGGGACGCGCTCCAGTCGGCCAGCCGCGCCTGCCTGAACAGCCGCGGGCTGGGATACCAGGGACTGTCGGCGCGATCGAGCAGCCAGCGCCGGCAGGCGTCGAAACGGTTGAGGATCGCCCGGTCGTAGCTGGCCAGGGCTGCCGCGTCGCTTCCCATGTCGAGCAGGACGTTGCCGCGGTTGGCGTGGGCCGGGGTGAGCCTGCTGACTGCGGCAAAGCGACCCCGTCGGCGCGCTTAGGGTTTCGTTAACCGCAATCACCTCAGCCTCCGTTCGTCTTCTTCGAGGACACCACCATCATCGACTTACAGCCCGGCTTCGGCCGGGCTGTTTTTTTTACATAGAAGGCGGCGGCGCCCGCCTTGCGCGTCACACTGCTCCAGCGTATAGCCCCCGCCTCGACGAGCAACTGATCCGCGGTAGCTCAGTGGTAGAGCAGCCGGCTGTTAACCGGCGGGTCGTAGGTTCGAATCCTACCCGCGGAGCCAACCCTTATTGATTTTATTGGGGTTTTCTCGGCAAGCCCCCCAACCAAAACCCAACAACTCTGCAATTGACCGGCTCCCGGTGGGGCGCCGTCGAGAGATTTACGTCTAGCGTAGCTGTGGTATTATTGCCATATTCGGAATGAGGAGGGCCGATTAGCAAAAAGGCCCCTTATGTCCCGCGCTTCCCTTCTTGAACGTATCGTCCCCAAGGTCACAGCCGCGACCATCGAAGCTCGCTTAGCCAAAGCCCGGCAGGTTGTAGAGGCCGCTGAAGCTCGTTACCGCGCCGCCGCCCTGGACACGGTCACGGCGGGCCAGGACAGCGCCGCCAATGAAGACGGCGCCGACAAGGCCCTCGCCAAAGCCCGGCAAGACGTCACCCGTCTAGAAGCCGCGCTCAACGAAGCCCAGGCCCGCGAAGGTGCGGAGGCCCACGCCAAGCGCCAGGCCGTCGCCGCTGCGGAAGACGCCAAGGTCGCTAAGGCGTTTGCCGATTGGGCCGACGCCGCCAAGGCCGCCGGTCCGGCGCTGGAGGCCTATGCCAAGGCATATGACGCGCTGGTGGCAACCGGCCGCAAAGCCCATGCCCTGGCCCTGACCAATCCCCGGGCCCGCCAGGACCTCCTTAGCCAGGACGTCCAAGGTCTTGTGTCCCTGGAGCTGACGCGCATCGCCAAGGCTCACCTCCCGCCTGGAGCCGACAGGTGGGCTGCGACCTCTCGCAACCCGGCGGACATCCCGCCTTTGGCCGACCACTTTGCAGGGCTAGCGGGTGCGGTTCTAGGCCAGCGCTGATGCCCAGACGTCAATCCAGGCGCGATCTGTTCCTCGCCTGCTACCACTCCACTCCGCCGATTTGGAGCTTCGACGCGGCCACGGCCCAGGTTCCCACTACTCCCCGCACCGGTAGGGGTTAAGCAGACTCATTTGCCCACGACGAGGATCGAAAACGAATTCGGCAGCATCGGACCTCGCCTGGGCCGGCCGACCGGACCGGCGGGCGCGGGCTGCGCGGTGGCGGCCGGCCCAGGGCCGAATTCCGCGGCGGTCAGCAGAATGCGGTTGGTCTTGGCGTCCAGCGTGAGGGTCTTGGCCCCCGCTTGGGTCTGGACGGTCTGCTCCACCATGAAGCTCGTTGGACTCAGCTCCTTGACGACGGTGAGCGTGCCGTCGCCTTGCGAGCTGAAAGCTTCCATAGTGGCAGGATTGAAGACCGCGCCATCGACCCCGGCTCCGATCGGCAGTGAGGCGAGGATCTGGCCGGTGTCGGAATTCAGCATCGTCATGGTCGCCGGATTGCGGCAGGCGACGAACAGGACGTGGTTCTTGACGTCGAACGCCAGCCCTGCAGGGCCCCCGCATTTCCCGTCCAGGCTGTAGGTTCCGGTCATGGTCATGCTCTTGGCGTCGACCACGGCGACCTGATCCTTGTCCTCGAGATCGATGTAGAGCCGGCCCTTGCCGTCAGTGACCGCCTGCTCGGGGGCGCCGCCGAGATCGATGACGCCGGCCAGCGAGCCATCCACGGCATTGATCACCGTCACGTTCGGCGCGCTGTGGCTCAGGATGTAGATGCGCTGGCCGGCGGGATCTCCCAAAATTCCGTCGGGGTTGCCCTGCACGTCTATGGTCTTGACGGCCGCCAGGGTCTTTGCGTCCCACATAGCCACGGGCTTGCTGCTGGCAAAGCCATGGCCTGACCTGGCATCCACTGCCGCCCCGCGCCCGTTTACATTGGCGATCTCTCCAGCCGGCTCCAACGTGTCCAGGTTGAAGACGGTGACGCGGGCGCCAGGTCCGCTACGGGGAATGTACAGCCTGCGGCCAGCCACATCGGCATAGACATAGTCGAAGCCGCCGTCACCGCCCGCCTTGACCGTCTTCACTACCTTGTACGGAGAGACGGAAGGCGGCTGAGCAAACGCCGCCGAAGCGGTCATGCCCATCGTCAACGCGCAAATCGCCAGCAGTCGCATCGAAACCTCCCTGGTCCGTCCAGATCACTACACAGTTACAGCGCTTCTACAGCGCTTCGGCCCGCGGGCGGGCGCTTCAACCGTCCGACGGTCCGCCGCTATAGGTATCGTTCCAGCAGTCCGGGGTCGATCTCGTCATCGTGTGGGCCTTAAGCTGATATGGTCGCGGGTGGCCGCGACCGTCACGGCATCGCGCTGCGCCGTGACGGTCGCGAGCCCGTGGCGGCTAATTGGCGCCGAGGTACTTGAAGTCCTTGCTGACGAAGATGTGGTGCGGCCAGCTGACGCCGACGTGGTGGACCTCGTAATTGCCGTCGCTCAGCTTCACAACGCGGTTGACGACGCCCGCCGGGTAGGCGGCCAACGCAGCTTCGGTCGCCTTGGTCGCTTCCGT
>JAQGII010000385.1 GCA_028291305.1 Caulobacteraceae bacterium | reverse complement strand
GCCCGGTCCTACCGGCGAACGGAACGAACTGAGCAGCGGCGGTCGCGGCGTCTTTGCCTGTATCAGTCCCTGGAACTTCCCCCTCGCCATCTTCCTGGGCCAGATCAGCGCCGCGCTGGTCGCCGGCAATGCGGTGATCGCCAAGCCCGCCCCCCAGACCCCGCTGATCGCCGCCGAGGCGGTGCGCCTGTTCCACAGAGCCGGCATTCCGGTCGATGCCCTGCACCTGCTTCCCGGCGGAGCTCTTGTCGGCCAGGCCCTGATCGAGGACATCCGCGTGGCGGGCGTCGCCTTCACCGGATCCACGGTCGCCGCGCGCCGGATCGCCCGCACCTTGCTGGACAACGAAACTCGGCCGCTGGCGCCGCTGATCGCCGAGACCGGCGGCTTGAACGCGATGATCGTCGATTCCACCGCCTTGCCGGAACAGGTCGTCGCCGACGTGATCACCTCGGCCTTCCAGAGCGCCGGCCAGCGCTGCTCCGCCCTGCGGCTTCTGTGCCTGCAGGAAGACATCGCCGAGAAGGTGCTGGAGATGCTCAAGGGGGCCATGCAGCAGCTGCGCATCGGCGATTCAGCCCTGTTGTCGACCGACGTGGGTCCCATCATCGACCAGGCCGCCGCCGACCGCATCAAGGCCTACGTCGCCGGGCATCGAGATCAACTGCTGTTCTCGTTGGATGCCGGCGATCTGGAGGAACGCGGCCCCTACGTGGCGCCCTGCGTGATCGCACTGGAGCGGCCCGAAGACCTCAAACAAGAGGTTTTCGGCCCCGTCCTCCATGTGACCACCTGGAAAGCCGGCGAGTTGGGAAGTCTCGTCGACCGGATCAACGCCAGCGGCTACGGCCTGACCATGGGCCTGCACAGCCGCCTGGCGTCGAGCGCCCAGATCGTTCGGGTCAAGGCCCGGGTGGGCAACCTCTACGTCAATCGCTCGATGATCGGCGCGGTGGTGGGCGTCCAGCCGTTCGGCGGCGAAGGCCTTTCAGGCACCGGCCCCAAGGCCGGCGGGCCAAGCTATCTGCTTCGGTTCGCGGTGGAGCGCGCCATCTCCACGGACACGACGTCGGCGGGCGGCAACGCCAGCCTGCTCAACCTTGAAACCGCCAGGGCCTAGCCGCCCGGCTCTTGGCCCAACTGTCCATCGAGGATTCCATGAACGTCTATACGGGTCCCGTCTTCGAGATGGCCAAGGACCAGTTCGTCAACGTCGCCGACTATCTGGACATCCCCGAGGACGAGCGCTCGCGACTGCTCTATCCCAAGCGGGCGGTGGCGGTCGCCGTTCCGATACACCGCGACGACGGCCGCACCGAGGTCTTCCAGGGCTTTCGGGTCCAACACCATCTAACCTTGGGGCCGACCAAGGGCGGCACGCGTTTCTCACCTGATCTGGAGCTGGGCGAGGTGGCGGCCCTGGCCATCTGGATGAGCTGGAAATGCGCCCTGGCGGGACTGCCCTACGGCGGCGCCAAGGGCGGGGTCGCGTGTGATCCGTGGAGTTTGTCGCGTCGGGAGCTGGAAGCGATCTCGCGTCGCTACATGCAGGAGATGATCCCCTTCGTCGGACCGCATACCGACGTCATGGCTCCCGATATCGGCACGAACGAGCAAGTCATGGCCTGGTTCATGGACACCTATTCCATGCATCAGGGGCATGCCATCGCCGAGATCGTGACCGGCAAGCCGGTTTCGGTCGGCGGCACGGCCGGACGGCGCGAGGCGACAGGCCGAGGCGTAGCCTTCCTGATCCAGTTGGCGATGCAACGTCTGGGAATGAAGGGGCAGTCCAGCGCCATCGTCCAGGGGTTCGGCAACGTCGGTTCCACCTCCGCTCGCATCCTGCAGGCCGAGGCGGGCATCAAGATCACCGGCGTCAGCGACCATACCGCAGCCTATTTCGATCCCGCCGGCCTGCCCTTGGCCGCGATCGAGGCCCACGTCGGCCAGCGCGGCGTCCTGGCCGGCTGGTCGCACCAGGCCTTGATCGGCCCGTCCGAGCTGCTGATCCAGGATTGCGACATCCTCATCCCGGCCGCCGTGGAGCGAGTGATCGACGACAGCAACGCCGGCCAGTTAAAATGCCGGATTCTCGCGGAAGGCGCCAACGGCCCCACCACGCCCGAAGCCGACGCCATCCTGCGTGACGGGGCCGTCTTCGTCATCCCCGACATCCTGTGCAATTCGGGCGGGGTGATCGTGTCCTACTTTGAATGGGTGCAGGACCTGCAGCGCCTGTTCTGGACCGAGGCCCAGGTCAACGATCAGTTGAAGCAGCTGCTGACCAAGACCTTCCATCAGGTGGTCGACCGGGCGGACCGCGACGGCCTGTCCAACCGCAACGCCGCCATGGCCATCGGTGTGGAACGCGTGCGCGCCGGCAAGCAGTTACGGGGACTATTCCCCTGATCCGCAGCCGCTGTCAGCCCGGCTCGACCTGGATCACCTTGCCGGGGTTCATCAGGTTGCGCGGGTCGAGCAGTTGCTTGAACTGCTCCATCAGGCGCAGCTCGGCGACGGTTTTGTATTTGTAGAGTTCGTCACGGCGGTACTGGCCAATGCCATGTTCGGCGGTGATGCTGCCACCCTCGGCCGCGACCAGGTCGTGCACATAGTCGTTCAGGCGATGCGCGACGGTCGGGTCGGTCGCCTGCTGCGGCGACAGGATGATGTTCACATGCATGTTGCCGTCGCCCACATGGCCGAAGATGTTCGGGCGAGCGCCGGGGAACAGTTCGGGGGCGCCGCGCTCCACCGCGGCGATCAGGTCGGCGATGCGGGAGATCGGCACCGAGACGTCGTGTTTGACGCTCACGCCCGCAGCCCGTTCGCCGTCGGCGATGCTTTCGCGCACCAGCCACAGGGCCTGGGCCTGGGCAACGGTCTGGGCGATCACCGCGTCGAGGGCGCAGCCGTCTTCGAAAGCGCGGGCCAGGGTCGCTTCCAAGACCTCGCCCAGGGGTAGGTCGGGGCTCCCGGCGGTCAGTTCCACCAGCACTACCCAGCCCTCGCTGAACGGGAAGCTGGCGCCGGGGAGATGGTCGAGCGAGACCCGGTAGGCGGCCTCGGAGACAAGCTCGAAGCTGGACAGGAATTCACCCAGTTCGGCGTCGATCCGCTCGAACAGTCGCAACGCCGCGCCCGGACTCCCGACCGACACCATCGCCGTCTGGCTTTGCGCCGGCTTGGGATAGAGGCGCAGGCTGGCCGCGGTGATGATACCCAATGTGCCTTCCGATCCGATGAAGACCTGCTTCCAGTCGTAACCGGCGTTGTCCTTGCGTAGCCGCCCGAGCCGCTCCAGCACCGTCCCATCGGGCAGCACCACCTCCAGCCCCAGAACCAGCTGGCGGGTGCTGCCGTAGCGCAGCACGTTGACGCCCCCTGCATTTGTCGCGATCGCCCCGCCGATCTGGGCGCTGCCTTCTGCGCCGAAACTCAAAGGCAGAAGCCGACCGGCGCCGACCGCCGCCGTTTGTAGGGTCTGCAGCACGCAACCCGCCTCGGCGACCAGGAGGTTATCCAGGGGATCGAGGTCCCTCACCCGGTTCATCCGACCCAAGGCCAGCACGATCTGCCGGCCCGCCGGCGTTGGGGTCGCCCCGCCGGCCAGGCCGGTGTTGCCGCCCTGGGGCACGATGGCCGCTTGGAACTCGCCGCAGGCGCGCACGATGGCCGCCACTTCGGCTGTGGACCTGGGCCGCACAACGGCGTCGGCGCGGCCCCGGAACTGGCCTCGCCAATCGACCAGATGCGGCGCCATGGCGTCCATGTCGGTGAGAAGGCCGGCGGGGCCAGCAATCTCGCCCAGGCGGCCAAGGAAATCACACGTCGAACCCATCGGCACGCCCCTCGATCGAGAACCCGCTTGCGCGGCTTCAGGTTGTCATGGCTGACGCCGAAGAGAATCCTGGATTTGCCGAAAACGACGTAGAGCTTTCGGTCTGGAGTGGAGCATCCTTTCAGGCTGACGCCCCAACCATCATTGCCAACTGACTGCATCCGAGATCATGACAGCCGTCCAATTCGTCTCACCGCACGACATCCGAGCGATGTTCTCGATGGCGATGTCGGACATGTACCGACGCGAGGTTCCCCAATACGGAACGCTGCTGGAGCTGGTCTCCGAAATCAACTGGCGCGCCAGGCTGACCAACCAAGCACCCAACGGGTCCGACCCCTCGGACCGCATAGACGTCGAACGCCACGGGGCAATCCGCGTCGGCACGGCCCTGGAGTTGAAGACGGTTCGGCGCCTTTTCGGCGTGATGGGGATGTCGCCTGTTGGCTATTACAGCCTGTCCTCGGCGGGCGTGCCGGTTCACTCCACCGCCTTCCGGCCCATCAGTGACGACGGACTCAGGCGCAATCCCTTCCGCATCTTCACGTCCCTGCTGCGCCTGGAGTTGATCGAAGATGCGGGCCTGCGCAGCCACGCCGCCGAGATCCTTGCCAAACGCAATGCCTTCACGCCCCGATGCCTCGAACTGATTCTGCAGAATGAGAGGGAGGGCGGCCTCAGCTTGGCCGCCGCGACGCAGTTCGTCTCCGAGGCCTTGAACACGTTCCGCTGGCATTCCGAGGCGACGGTTTCGGCGCAAACCTACAAAGGGCTGAAGGCCGTTCACCCATTGATCGCGGACGTGGTCTGCTTCCGTGGGCCTCACATCAACCACCTGACCCCCCGAACCCTCGCCATAGATGCAGCCCATGCGGCGATGCGCAGCCACGGCCTTGAGGCCAAGGCGCTGATCGAGGGGCCGCCCGCGCGCCAACACCCGATCCTGCTGCGGCAGACCAGTTTCAAGGCGCTGCAGGAGGCCATCGATTTCATTGAGCCGGACGGCTCCCGCGTCGCAAGCGTCCATACCGCCCGGTTCGGAGAAATTGAGCAACGCGGCGTCGCGCTTACCCCTGCGGGACGGGAACTTTACGACCGGCTGCTGGCCCAGGCCTCTGTGCATCCGGCCAAGGATGCGGCCCAGGCCGCGGCGTTCAACAGTCACCTGACCGCCGTCTTCCGCAAATTCCCGGACAGTGACGATGCGATGCGCAAGCACGGCCTGGCCTATTATCGGTACCGGCTTGCCGACAAGTTCCAGCACCGACCGATTGAGCCGGAGACGACCTTCGCGGCGCTGGTCTCCAGCGGCCAGGTGCGGTGCGAGCCCATCACCTATGAGGATTTCCTGCCGGTCAGCGCTGCGGGGATCTTCCGCTCGAACCTGGGCGACGAGGCGATCGGCGGCGTGTCGCGCGGCGGCGATCTGACAGCCTTTGAAGAGGCTCTCGGGGCCCCGGTGTTCGATCCTTTCAGGCTCTATGCCGAGGCCGTCACCCGGTCTCGCGAAGCCTGTCTGATCGAACTGGGCCTGCCGATCGACCGTGAGATCGGCGTACCCCTTTAGCTGCGCCCGGGACGATGCGGCTTGGTTTTGGACGGAGCCTCGGCCTCGGGGGGGATTTGGGCATAGGTCCGCTGGGTGGCCGCCGCCGGCGACCAATCGATCGCCGACGCCTTGTCGTTGACGGCGTCACGCAGCGCGGGCACCGGGTCCTTTTCAGGCGCCGTGGCCACGCACAGGATACGGCAGGGTCCGTCCGAGGCGGCCAGGTAGGCATGCCCCATGGTGCTGTCGAAATAGATGCTGTCGCCCACCTCCAGAACTGTCGGGCCGTAGAACTCCGTCTGAACCTCCACCCTTCCTTCGAGCACGGTGGTGAACTCTTCGCCGTCGTGGGAGACGAGGCCGCCGAACTGCTCCAGCGTGCGCGCCTTCACCGTGCCGATCATGGGCAGCAGCCGCCGGTTGGACAGGTCGGCGCAGGGGTAGAGGTAGTCGTAGAAGCGGGTATTGACGCGCTCCCCTTCTCCCTTGCGGTTGATCGAACGGCGCGCGGTGACGGCCGCCGTTTCGTCCTTGAGCGGACCGTGAGCGGAGAAGAAGAAGGTGATGTCCACCCCCATCCCCGAGGCCAGGCTCGCCAGTTTGTCGTAGGTCAGGAGCATCTGGCCGTTCTCGACTTTGGAGAGGGACGACACCGACAGCCCGGTGCGCCGGCTGACGTCGGCCAGTGTCAGGCCGTCCCTCTGTCTCAGTTCGCGCAGCGCCACCGCCAACCTGTTGCCGGTTCGATCGACGCCCTTGCTCGTACCGGCCATTCCATCGCCTCGATCACCACCCTCGCTCCCGATTTTATGATCCGAAAATGGGAGCTGCGCAGAACAATCTATCGTAGAGGGCTGCATTAGCGAATCTTATCTCGTTTGCGAGAATCTTGTTTACAAAACGAAACATCTGCCGCCGAAATCACCTTCGGAGCCGTCCCGCTAAGGTTGTTCGCTAGCTGCGCGAAGACTCCGTCAACCTGATTATCGGCAATCCATCATGTCCCCAGAGCCCTCCGAAGTGATCGCCAACGAAGCCAAAGCCCTGCTCGACCGGTTGGGCGTCGTCCCGTCGGCGTTCGCGGACGGCGGGTTGCCGGCGCGCTCGCCCATCACCGGAGCGCTTCTGGCGAGTTTGCGCGAAACCTCCACCGATGAGGCGAACGCGGCGATCGGCCAAGCCCGCGCCGCCTTCCTGGAATGGCGCAATGTGCCGGCGCCGCGCCGCGGCGAGTTGGTCCGGCTGCTCGGCGAAGAACTCCGGTCCGCCAAGGTTGATCTGGCGCGCATGGTGACGCTGGAGACCGGCAAGATCGTTTCGGAAGGTCTGGGTGAGGTCCAGGAGATGATCGACATCTGCGAATACGCCATGGGGCTGTCTCGCCAGTTGTCCGGCCTGACCCTGACCACGGAGCGGCGCCGTCACCGGATGATGGAAACCTGGCACCCGCTGGGCCCCGTCGGGGTGATTTCCGCCTTCAACTTCCCCGTCGCTGTCTGGTCGTGGAACGCCGCGATCGCCCTCGTCTGCGGCGACAGCGTGATCTGGAAGCCTTCGGAGAAGACGCCTCTGACCGCCCTAGCGGTGCAGGCGCTGTTTGAGCGCGCCGCCGCCCGCTTCGGCGCAGATGCGCCGGCAGGGCTCTGCGCGCTGCTGATCGGCGGCCGCGAGCTGGGCGAAATACTCGTGTCCGACCCTCGCGTCCCCCTGGTTTCCGCCACCGGATCCACGGCCATGGGCCGGGCGGTCGGCCCCCGCCTTGCCGCCCGTTTCGCCCGGGGCATCCTGGAGCTCGGCGGCAACAACGCCGCCATCATCGCCCCCTCGGCCGATCTGGACCTGGCCTACCGGGCCATTGCCTTCGCGGCCATGGGCACCGCCGGTCAGCGCTGCACCAGCCTGCGTCGGCTGTTCGTGCATACCGATATCTACGACGCGCTGATGACCCGCGTGAAATCCGCCTATACGTCCGTGGTCGTTGGCGATCCGCGGCGGGACGGCGTCCTGGTGGGCCCTCTGATCGACGCCGCCGCGTTCGGGGCGATGCAGGCGGCGCTCGACGCCGCCCGCGCCAGCGGCGCCGCCATCACCGGAGGCGAGCGCATCTCCGTCGCGGGCGATGACGCCTACTACGTCCGCCCGGCCCTGGTCGAAATCGACGTCCAGACCGAGGGCGTGCGCCGCGAAACCTTCGCGCCCATCCTCTATGTCATGCGCTATTCCACGCTGGACGAGGCAATCCACCTGCAGAACGACGTGCCCCAGGGGCTGTCATCCTCGATCTTCACCCTCAACATGCGCGAGGCCGAAACCTTCCTGTCCGCCGAAGGATCCGACTGCGGCGTGGCCAATGTGAACATCGGCCCGTCAGGGGCCGAGATCGGCGGCGCGTTCGGCGGCGAAAAGGAAACCGGCGGAGGCCGCGAGGCCGGCTCGGATTCCTGGAAAGCCTACATGCGGCGCGCCACCAACACGCTCAACTACGGCACGGACCTGCCCTTGGCGCAGGGGGTGGAATTCGATGTCTGAACCCGACGGCGCCGAACACCCATAGGCGAGCCTTCGGCTCACCGCTCTGGAAGCAGGAGACGGCATTGCACTTTTTGAACCGCCGCAAATCGTTCGACCTGGACGAAAGCATCAAGGTCGAACACCGCCTCAAGCGCACGTTGGACTGGCGACACCTGGTCGCCATGGGTGTCGGGGCCATTATCGGCACCGGCATTTACACCCTGACGGGGGTGGGGGCGGGCCTGGCCGGGCCGGCGGTGATCCTGTCCTTCATGATCGCCGGCGCGGTCTGCGCCTGTGCGGCGCTCTGCTACGCGGAAATGTCGACCCTGATGCCCGCCGCCGGCAGCGCCTACGCCTACACCTACGCCGTGCTGGGAGAGTTGCCCGCCTGGGTGGTCGGCTGGAGTTTGATCCTGGAATACACTGTGGTCTGCAGCGCGGTGGCGGTCGGCTGGTCGGGCTATTTCGTGGGCGCGATGAAGTCCGTCGGGGTCAACATGCCCACCGCCCTGACCGCGGGGATCGCGGCGGGCGGCCTTGTCAACCTGCCCGCGGTGGTGATCACCCTGGCCGTCTGCGGCCTGCTGGTCCTAGGCACCAAGGAAAGCGCCCGGCTCAACCTGGTGTTGGTGGCGATCAAGCTGATCGCCCTCGGCGGCTTCCTGGTCCTGACCCTTCCGGTCTTCCACCCGTCGCATTTCCACCCGTTCATGCCCAACGGCTTCATCGGCCACGAGGGTCCTGAAGGAAAGGTCGGGGTGATGACCGCAGCGTCCCTGATCTTCTTCGCCTTCTACGGCTTCGACGCCATCTCCACGGCTTCCGAGGAGGCCAAGAACCCGCAGCGGGACCTCAAGATCGGCATTATGGGCTCGATGCTGCTGTGCACGACCATCTACATCGTGGTCGCCCTGGCCGCGATTGGCGCCTCGCGCGTCGAGGACTTCTCCAAAAGCGTGGAGCCCCTGGCCTTCATCCTGCGCATGCTGGGCCACCCCTTTGCCGCCGTGCTGATCGGCGGCGCGGCGGTGATCGCCCTGCCCAGCGTCATCATGGTCTTCATGTACGGGCAAAGCCGGGTCTTCTTCGCCATGGCTCGCGACGGCCTTTTGCCCGTGCGGCTGGCGCGCGTGCATCCGAAGTTCGGCACGCCCGCCCTCGTCACCCTAGCCACGGGCGTGCTGGCGGCGATCATGGCCGGCTTCCTGTCCCTCAAGGAGATCGCCGAACTGGCCAACGCCGGCACCCTTGCCGCCTTCTTCGCGGTGGCGCTGTGCATGCTGATCCTGCGCTTCTCGGACAAAGATCGCCCGCGCCTGTTCCGCGCGCCCGCCGGCAAGGTGGTAGCGCCCCTGGCGATGGCCGGCTGCTTCTACCTGTTCGTCAATCTGCCGAGCATCACCGTCACCCGCTTCCTGATCTGGAACGCTATCGGAATAGTGGTCTATTTCGTCTACTCCCGCGTCCACAGCAAACTGGCGGTCGCGGCTGGGTTCGCCTGACCAGCTGACCCTCCTATGACAAGTCCGCATGATCCGTCCGCTTTCCGGGCCGCGCCGCGCCTCGCCTCGCTTGGCGTCTCACCCATCCTGGCGCTCTCGCGCGAGGCCCGCGTGATGCGTGAGCAGGGGATCGATGTCATCGACCTGACCGTCGGCGAACCGGACTTCGATACGCCCGGCTTCATCAAGGCCGCGGGCGTGGAAGCGATCGACAGCGGCAGGACCAAATACACCGCCCTGGCCGGCGCCTCGGACCTGGTCGCCGCCATCCTGGCGGACCTGGCGGCGCACCAGGGCGTTGTCGCAAAACCGGCCCAGGTGATCGCCTGCTCAGGTGCAAAGCAGGTGATCCACAACGCCATGGCCGCCACCCTGGCCGAGGGCGATGAAGTGATCCTTCCCGTCCCCTATTGGACAACCTATCCGGACATCGTCCGGTTGGAAGGGGGCATTCCGGTCTTCGCACCCGGCCTATGGTCCCCGCAGCGGGGCTGGCGGCTGGACCCACAGGCCATCGAAGCGGCGATCACCGAGCGCACGCGGTGGCTATTGCTCAACTCCCCGGGCAACCCCAGCGGCTCCGTGATCGACGCCGAGGAAGCCGCCGCGCTGGTTCAGGTGCTGCGTCGCCATCCCCACGTCTGGCTCCTGAGCGACGACATCTACCGGACCATTGTCTTCGACGGCGGCGCCCCGCCCAGCCTCTCGGCCGCCTATCCCGAATTGAGCGCGCGGACCCTGATTGTGGACGGCGTATCCAAAGCCTACGCCATGACGGGCTGGCGGCTGGGCTGGGGCATTGGCCCCGAGCCGTTGATCGCGGCCATGATCAAGGTGCAGAGCCAGACCACCTCCGCGCCGTGTTCAATCAGCCAGGCTGCAGGCGCCGCAGCCCTCAAGGGAGGGCCGGGCCGCGTCGCCGACATGGTCGCAACGTTCAAGAGCCGCCGCGACGCCACGGTGGCTCGGCTCAATGCGATGGAGGGCGTGCGCTGCCCCGCACCGCAAGGCGCTTTCTACCTGTTCCCCAACATCGCCGATCTGCTCGGGCGTGCGACTGCGGATGGAGAGGCGGTCCGCACGGACGTGGACTTCACAGGCCTCCTGCTGCGCCAAGGCGTCGCGGCGGTGCCGGGGTCGGTGTTCGGCGTTCCGGACGCCCTGCGCCTGTCCATAGCCGCATCCGACGATGAGTTGTCCGCCGCCTGCGACAAGCTCCACGCCCTGACGCGGAGCCTGACTCGGATCAGTCATGCCTAGCCTTGTTGGTCACCTAGTCGCGGACCGAAGGTCCTTCGGCCCAGTCACCCGAATTCAAAATGTATTTCACCGTGGATTCGTTAGACTTTTACCATCCGACGGTCGCCGTTGCCGCTTCGGACACAGACTCGAGAGGCTTACATGAGAGCATCTTTCCTGATCGGCGTGGTTGCTGCGGGACTCTTCCTCACCGCCACCGGTGCAAGCGCGCACCATTCCTTCTCCATGTTCGATGGCCAGACGGAACGTAGCCTGACCGGCGTGGTGAAGGATTTCCAATACACCAATCCCCACTCCTTCGTTCAATTGGACGTGCGCACCAAAAGCGGCAATATCCTTGAATGGAGCATCGAGATGAGCGCGCCAGGCGCCCTGACCAAGGCGGGCATCGTTCGCGACACATTCAAAATCGGTGACCAGGTGGATGTGCGCATCCATCCCCTGCGTGACGGGACCGCCGGCGGCTCCTTCATCTCGGCCAGCCTACCGAATGGGAAGGTCGTGACCTCCTCCCAGGTCGCCGTCAGGCCGGCTTCCTGAAAGCATCCGTTTCGGGGGAGACTGGGAATGATGGGCTTCGATAAGATCAGACCGGCGCTGTTGGCCAGTGCGGCGATGGCGACGATCGGCCTCGGCTGCGCTCCGACGGCATATGCCCAGGCGCCGAGCCATGCGGCCGGCGTCAAGGCAACCGAGGCCAGTTGGGGCAAGGGCGTCTGGAAGTCGAACGGCGGTGTCTGGTTCTCGGGCTTCGCTTCGGAACTGGACTATCTCAACCCGAGCAAGGCAGCCCCCAACCCGCCGCCCCTGACCCCGGCGGCCGCCGCCCGCCTGATGGAGATCCGCCGCTCGCTGGCTGAGGGAAAGGCCATCTTCAATCCGACCGCGGCCTGCCATCCTTTCGGCATTCCGTACAAGCTGGCCGGCGGCGAGTTCGAAATGCTGTTTTCACCGGGCCGCGTGACAATGCTTTATCCGTCGGGCGACTACCGGCGGATCTTCCTCGACGGCCGCGGTCATCCGGCGGACTACGACCCGACCTACTACGGCCACTCGATCGGCCACTGGGAGGGCGACACCCTGGTCATTGATACGGTGGACATCAGGAGCCCGGACACTCAGATCGAACCCCACATCGCCAAGGGCCCGGACATGCATGTGGTCGAGCGCTGGCGGCCGGTCGGCCCCGACAAGATCGAGGTGGCCATCACCATGACCGACCCGTCGATCCTGACCAAACCCTGGGCCGTCAAGGTTTCCATGAGCCGGACGACGGATACGGAGTTGGGCGAGGCGCTGTGCACCGACAACAACCGCAGCAAACCCGACGCCAACGGCGTGGTCCGGATGCTGGGCCCCGGCGGCAAACCCCTGCCCAAGGCCGAGGACTGAGACTCCCGGAACTGACGAGTCAAGCGGAGCAAGGCCGAGAAGGTCCCCCTCCTCTAGGATCAACCGGCCGCGATGATTTCCTCCGGCTCCGTCGGAGGAAATTTAGGCCCGGGTAGCCACCGCGCACACCGCGTCGTCAGACCACCATCCGATGCAAGGGTCTGGCTGCCCTGTGCCCAGCGCTTCGGCGAACTCCCCTGATGCCCAACATCGAGGCCAGCGCCACCATCACCCCGCCCATGGCCGCCATGCGGTGCTGTGCATGGAAGCTGACTCCGCGGCCTCGACCTGAGTGAGATGGGCCAACTCCTGGCGCACGGCGGCCAGGTCCTGGCCGAACAGATCGCGGTACTTAGTGAACCGCGCGATCGCCGCCGAGGCCTCTGCGTCGTGGCCGGCCTGCATGGCCGCGACCATCTGCCGACAGCTGGTCAACGCCCCTTCTCCACCCCGACTCGGCTAAGCTGGCCGGGTTCGACACCAGCCGCGACGGCCGTGGCGATGACGTTGCGTGCACGGAGGCCTTCCTTGACGAACATCTATGCGTCCCATCCCAAGAAAATCCTCGTCACCGGCGGCGCCGGCTTTATCGGCTCGCATCTGTGCGAGGTTCTGCTGAACGCGGGAAACGAAGTCCTGTGCGTCGACAACTACTTCACGGGCAGCCTGCGGAACATCGACCACCTGCGAGGACATCGCCTGTTCGAGGTGATGCGGCACGACGTCACCTTCCCGCTCTATGTCGAAGTCGACGAGATCTACAACCTGGCCTGCCCCGCCTCGCCGATTCACTACCAGTTCGATCCGGTGCAGACGACCAAGACCAGCGTCCACGGCGCCATCAACATGCTGGGCCTGGCCAAGCGGACCAAGGCCAAATTCTTCCAGGCCTCCACCAGCGAAGTCTATGGCGATCCGATCGTTCATCCGCAGACGGAGAGCTACTGGGGCAACGTCAATCCGATCGGGCTCAGGTCCTGCTACGACGAAGGCAAGCGCTGCGCCGAGACGCTATGCTTTGATTACTTTCGCCAGCACGGGGTCGGCATCAAGGTCGCCAGGATCTTCAACACCTATGGCCCCCGGATGCACCCCAACGATGGCCGGGTGGTGTCCAATTTTGTCGTCCAGGCGCTGCGCAACGCGCCCATCACCCTCTATGGCGACGGCAGCCAGACCCGTTCGTTCTGCTATGTCGATGACATGACCGAGGCGTTCGTCCGGTTCATGGAAACGACGCCGGACGATTTCGTCGGGCCGATGAACCTCGGCAATCCCGTGGAATTCTCGATGCGCGAGCTGGCCGAGATCGTCACCGAGTTGACCGGATCGTCGTCGAAGATCGTGCACCAGCCATTGCCGTCGGACGACCCGAAGCAGCGACAGCCGGACATATCCCTGGCCAGGGCGACGATCGACTGGGCGCCGAAGGTGGAGTTGCGCGACGGCCTGAAGGAAACCATCGCCTATTTCCGCACCGTCCTGAACGCCTAGTCGCGACAGGTCCGTCCACAGCCGGATCGGGGGGCGGGATGGCCGACCGGGCCACTCAGGACCCGATGCGCTCGGCACAAAAGCGCCAATCGTCCGGCACATCTTGCCCAGTCCCTGGCGATGCTCGGTCCTGCGCCTTCTGATGCCTCAGAAAACAATGCGCTGCGATGGCACAGTCCTTGCGTGGACCGTCGTCGGACAACGCTGAGCTTGGCCGACTGTTTCCCGCGGGCGCCGGGTCGGTCAGCGGGACGACGGGACGCGCCGACAGGGGTTTTTTGAATGCATGGAGGGGCGCGGCATGTCGCATTGGAAAGCGCGCCGGCTCCTGGCTGTCGGGTGCCTAGCGGCCTGAGACAGGCCGGAGGCGTGACGCCGTGATTTCCGCCGTCCTCTCCTACACCACCACCCAGATCGCGAACCTGTCGAAGACGGCGATTGAGGGCTTGGGCGCGGCGGATTTCGCCGCCCTGACCAACGCCCAGATCAACGCCCTGACCACGACGGAAATCTCCGAGATCAACGCCACCCAGCTGGCCGCCCTGTCGACCAAGCAGATGGCCGCACTGACCACGGCGCAGATCGCCACCCTGACGCCCAGCCAGATCGCCTTCAACGCCGCCCAGTTCGCGGTGTTCAACAGCCTGCAGATCCAGGCCTTCAGCGCGGCCGACATCGCGTCGCTGTCGACGACGACGCTCGCGGGAGCCACCTCGACGGAGGTGGGGGCGCTCACGCCGGACCAGTTCGCCGCCCTGTCGTCCGCCCAGATCGCGGCGCTGACCACGACCCAGGTGCGTGGCCTGACCGCGACCGAAGCCCGCGCCCTGAGCCCGGCCCAGCTGGCCGCGCTTTCGGCGACGCAGATCAAGGCCCTGTCGATCCCGGGGGTCAGCGCCCTGACCGCCACCGAACTGGCCGCCCTGTCCCCCGACCAATTGACGGCGCTGACCGCGACCCAGCTGTCGGCGTTGACGGCGACCCAGATCGGCCAGCTGTCGACCACCCAGATCGCGTCTCTGACCACCACCCAGCTCAACGGCTTGACCCCCGCGCAGCTGTCGACGGTGAGCGCCACTCAGCTGGGCGTGCTGAACGAGACCCAGATCAAGGCGCTGACCACCACCCAGATCAGGGCCCTGGTCGATACTCAGATCGCCGCCCTCAGCCCAACCCAGTTCGCCGCCCTGGCCGCGACGGAAATCGCCGGCCTGACCGCCACCCAGATCGGCCTGCTGTCGGCCGCGCAGGTGGCGTCGCTGAACACGACCCAGACCACGGCCCTGACCACCACCCAACTGCGCGCGCTGGCCGAGACGCAGGTCGCCGCCCTGACCGCCGCCCAGCTGGGCGCCCTGACCACTACCCAGGTCAAGAGCCTGAGCGACGTTGAAGTCGGCCAACTGACCATGGCCCAGCTGGGCGCCTTCTCGGCGGCCCAGCTGGGGTCCCTGTCCACGGTCGCCGTCAACGGCCTGACCGCCGACCAGATCGGCGCGCTGACGGCCACACAGTTGGGCGCGCTGACGGCGACCCAGCTCGGGGGGCTGTCGACGACCGAGGTCGGCCGCCTGTCGGCCGCCCAGATCGCGGCCTTGACCATCACCCAGGTGCGGGGGCTGAGCGCCACGGGGCTGGCGGCCCTGACCCCGGATCAGCTGGCCGCCGTGTCGCCCAACCAGATGGCGTCGTTGAGCACGACCCAGATCAGGGGCCTGACCGGCGACCAGATCGCCGCCCTGAGCACCAGCCAGTTCGGCGCGCTGACGGCGACCGAGCTGTGGGGGCTGTCCACCGACCAGCTCAATGCGCTGACGACGACCCAGATCGCATCGCTGACCGCGACCCAGACGGTGGCGCTGAGCTCGGTCCAGTTGCGCGGACTGGCCGACACCCAGCTGGCGGCGCTGACCGCCGCCCAGCTCGGCGCCCTGACCCTCCCCCAGATCAAAACGCTGACCGACAGCGAGGTCGGCGCCCTGACCACGACCCAATTGGCCGGGCTTTCGCCGGCTCAGATCGGGGCCCTGTCGACCGTCGCCATCAAGGCCCTGAGTCCCGAGGCGCTGGCCGCCCTGAGCACCACCCAGTCGAGCGGGCTGACGGCGACCCAGCTGGGGGCGCTGTCAGCGACCCAGGTCGAGGCGCTGACCACCGCCCAGATCGCGGCCCTGTCGGTGGCCCAGATCAAGGGGTTGAGCGGCCTGGAGCTGTCGGCCCTGACCACTGACCAGCTGGGCGCGCTGAGCACGACGCAGATGGCGTCGCTGAGCACCGGCCAGATCAAGGGACTGGTGGATACCCAGATCGCGGCCCTGAGGGCCACGCAGCTGGGCGCCCTGACCGCGACCGAATTGGGCGGCCTGACCGCGGGCCAGGTCGGCCTGCTGTCGACCACCCAGATCGCGGCCCTGACCACGACCCAGCTCAAGGGCCTCAGCGCCGCCGCCATGCCGGGGCTCAATCCGGACCAGCTGGTCGCGCTGTCGTCCACCCAGTTGGCGGCGCTGACCGCCACGCAGATGGGGGGGCTGGTCGATACCCAGGTCGCAGCCCTGACCACGACCCAGGTGGCCGGGCTCTCGGCCACCCAGATCGGCGCCCTGTCGGCCACCGGCGTCAGCGGTCTGACCGCCACCGAGCTGGCCGCCTTCGGCACGACCCAGATCGCGGCCCTGACCGCCGCCCAGCTCGGCGCGATGGCCACCCAGATCACGGCCCTGGGCAATACCCAGTTGGCGGCCTTGTCGGCCACCCAGATCCGCGGCCTGACCCCTGACGAACTCTCGGCCCTGACCACCGCCCAGCTGGGCGCGCTGAGCGGGACGCAGATGGCGTCGCTGACCACGACCCAGATCCGGGGCCTGATCGACACCCAGATCGCGGCCCTGACCGCGACCCAGCTGGGCGCCCTGACCGCCACCGAGCTCGGCGGCCTGACCACCGCCCAGGTCGGTCTGCTGTCCACGACCCAGGTAGCGTCGCTGACCGTGGCCCAGCTCAAGGGCCTCAGCGCCACCGAACTGTCGGCCTTGAGCGCAGACCAGCTGGCCGCGATGTCCCCGGCGCAGCTGGCGGCCCTGGCCGCCACCCAGATCAAGGGCTTGGTCGACACCCAGGTCGCGGCCCTGACCACGACCCAGATGGCCGCGCTGTCGACGACCCAGATCGGCGCCCTGTCGAACGCGGGCGTCAGCGGGCTGACCGCGGAGACTCTGGCGGCCCTGGCGGGGACCCAGCTGGCCGCGCTGACGGCGACCCAGCTGGGGGCCTTGACGACGGACCAGGTCGGCGAGCTGTCGCGGACCCAGCTGGCGGCGCTGACCGTCACCCAGCTGCGGGGCCTGACCGCCACCGAACTGGGGACCTTGACCACCACTCAGCTGGGCGCGCTGAGCGGGACGCAGATCGCGTCGCTGACCCCGGCGCAGGTCGCCGGCCTGGCCGACACCC
>JAQGII010000380.1 GCA_028291305.1 Caulobacteraceae bacterium | reverse complement strand
CGACGCCGCCCAGCGCGCCCTTCCAGCCGGCGTGCGCCGCCCCGACCACGCGCGCCTCGCCGTCCGCCAGCAGGATCGGGGCGCAGTCGGCCGACAGGGCGCCGCAGGCCAGGTTCGCGGCGCCGGTGACCACGCCGTCGGCTTCGGGCCGGGCCGGCCACGGCCCCTTGGCGGGGACGGCGACGCTGGAATGGATCTGATAGCAGGTCAGCAGGTGGGTCAGCTCGACGCCGAGGGCGGCGGCGGCGCGGGCGCGGTTCTCCTGCACGGCCTCCGGGTCGTCCTTGGAGCCGACGCCGACGTTCAGGCTGTCGTAGACGCCCTTGGACACCCCGCCCTGGCGCGTGAAGAAGGCGTGGCGCACGCCGGCGATCTGGCTGAGCAGGGGCGACTGCAGGGTGACCGGTTGGGACATCAGCCCTCCTCGAAGCCGGGCGGAACCAGCGCTTGCGGCGCGTGCAGCGCCAGGACCTTGAACAGGCTGCCCATCTGCTCAGGCTCGGTCAGGCGCGCAAGCTGTCTTTGCACGACCTGCGCGCGGTCCGGACGGGCCTGCATCAGGGTCTTCGCCCGCTCGGCGGCGCCCAGGCGCAGCAGGAACTCGCCCTGCGCCAGGAGGGGAGCGGCGAAGGCCCCGGCCGCGCGGGCGGCTGCGGCCACGGCGGGGAAGTCGGCATGCACGGTCAGGTCGGCCTCGCCGGGACTGTCCAAGGGGGAGAGCTTTTGGTGGCCCTTGAGCGCCTGCAGGGTGTCGCCGGTTCCCGGCTCGCCGCGGCCATAGTCGATCAGCAGGGCCACGCCGCCCTCGCGGGCGAGCAGGGCGCCCAGCTCGGCGCCGAAGGCCGCCTGCGCGGCGGATATCTCGACCACGGCGCCGGGCGCGGCCTGCGGCAGCACCTGGTCGAGGGGCCGCGAGGCCAGGCCGAACGCCAGGGCGCCGTCCGCGTCCAACCCCACCATCCGCTCGGCCCAACCGCGCTCGGTGCGCACGAACTGGCGCGCGGGCAGGCAGTCGAGCAGCTCGTTGGACAGCAGGATGACCGGCGCGCCGGAGGGCAGGGCGGCGAGCCCGCCGCACCAAGCCGGCTCGAGCGGGCCGCCGGCCAGCCGCCGGCGCTGGGCCTCGACCAGGGGCGGGCTGGTCTCGATCAGGTGCAGCCGCGCCGCCTCGAGGAAGCCCGGCGCCAGGCGCACGGCGCGCAGCACGTCGCCCATCAGCGTCCCGTCGCCGGGACCGGCCTCCACCAGGAGCACGGGCGAGGGCTGGCCCATGCGGTTCCAGGCCTCCACGGCCCACAGCCCCAGCAGCTCGCCGAACATTTGCGAGACCAGGGGCGCGGTGACGAAATCCCCGGCCTCGCCCAGGCGCGGGCGGGTCGCATAATAGCCGTCCCGAGGGTCGTGCAGGCAGGCGGTCATGTACTGGGCGACGGTCAGGGGCCCGTCCGCGGCGATCTGCGCCCGGAGCCGCTCGGCGAGGCTCATGGGGCGGCGGGGGCCTGCTCGGACGCTTCGGAGGGCGGCGCCGGGGGCTTGTTCAGGCCGCGCCAGACCAGGAAGGCGCCGATCAGCAGCATCGGCGCGGACAGCATCATCCCCATGGTCAGGCCGAGCGGGAAGTCGGGCATCTGGGCGTCGGGCTGGCGCACATTCTCCAGGCTGATGCGGGCCAGGGCGTAGCCCATCAGGAACAGGCCGGTGATCGCGCCTTCGCGCGGCAGCCACTTGGCCTTGTGCGTGGCCCAGCGCAGCACGCCGAACAGCACCAGCCCCTCCAGGACCGCCTCGTACAGCTGGCTCGGATGGCGGGTGAACAGGCCGGCAGGACAGTTGCCGCCGTTCATCTGCGCGATGCGGCCGTTGCAGAACACCATGCCCCAGGGGACGTTGGTGGGGCGGCCCCACAGCTCGCCGTTGATGAAGTTGGCGATGCGGCCGAAGAACAGGCCGATCGGCACGACCGGCGCCACCAGGTCGGCCACGCGCACGGCGTTCAGCTTGTTGACCTTGGCGAAGCCCAGCAGGGCCAGCGTCACCCCGATCAGGCCGCCGTGGAACGACATGCCGCCGTGCCAGACTTTGAAGATCTCGCTCGGGTCGGCCATCATCGTCTTGAAGTCGTAGAACAGCACATAGCCGAGCCGCCCGCCGAGGATGACGCCGAGCGTGATCCACAGCACCAGGTCGTCGATCTGGGCGACGCTCGCGGTGGGCTGCGAGCCCAGCCAGATGCGGGGATTGCGCACCAGGGTCACCGTATAGCGCCAGCCCAGCAGGATGCCCGACACATAGGCCAGGGCGTACCAGCGGATCGCCAGCGGACCGAGATGGATCAGGACGGGATCGAATTCGGGAAAGATCAAGGCGGGCTCTCGGTACGGGCGAGCAAGGGGACGGCGCAGGTTTAGCAGGACCGTTGCCGATGGGGCGCCCCCTTCACGCAATTGAGGCGCCGCGACGCGGAGCCTTCGCTTTCGCGCAGGGTTTCCCATATAGAGGGCCAAGATCGCCCTGACGGACCACTTCGAGATGCAGACCCAGAACCCCTTCCTGGACGAATTCGCCAAGCTGACCACCGCCGCCATGGGCATCGCCCAGGCCGCCGGAGAAGAAGCCAAGGCCGCCATGCGCGCCCAGGCCGACAAGCTGGCCGCCGAATTCGACCTGGTGCGCCGCGACGAATACGAGGCGCTGAAACAGGAAGTCGCGACTTTGCGCGAAGCGGTCGCCGCCCTCTCGGTCCCGTCTGCCGAAGCCAAGACGGCCGCCAAGCCGAAGAAGACCCAGATCGCCGACGGTTGAGACGCCGGCGCCGAAGCGGACTACTTTCCTTATTGCGTCTCTGATTCCCTTCCGCCCCCTGCTCCTTACGAAGGGCGCGGTCGGCCTCCACAAGGAACGGCCAAGCATGGACACTCCTCAACCGGAAGAAGACGACGTCGACTTCGCCATGGATCCGCTCGATGTGATCGAGCATGTCCTGTCGGCGGAGAACCTGACGTTCGACCGGACCGAGGACGGCGATCTCGCCTTCACCCTGGCCGGCGACTGGAAGGACTATGAGCTGTGGTTCGCGTGGCGACCCGAGGCCGACTGCCTGCAGCTGTGCCTGTCGCTCGACATCCGCGCCAAGAAGACCCGCCGCCAGGCCGCGCACACCATGCTGTCGCTGATCAATCAGCGCGTCTGGCTCGGCCACTTCGAAGTGTGGGCCGACGACGGCGAAGTGGTGTTCCGCCACGCCATGGCCCTGCCCACCGGCGAGCGGCCGACCCTGGCCCAGGCGGCGTCGATGATCGACGCGGCGGTGGAGGCGGCGGACCGCTTCTATCCGGCGTTCGACTTCCTGCTGAACGGCGGCAAGTCGCCCGAGGACGCCATCTCGGCCTGCATGTTCGAGACCGTCGGCCAGGCCTGAGCCTGCCCTGCCGCTCATCCCGGCGAATGTCGATTGCTCCGAGGCGACAGCAGCGATGACCAAGACCACCCCCATCCTGCTGCTGGGCGCCGGCCGCATGGGCGGGGCGCTGATCGACGGCTGGAAACAGGCCGGCGCCTTCGCCGCCCCGGACCTGATCGTGGTCGATCCGCAGCCGTCGCAGGCCGTCCTGGCCAGCGGCGCCCGGGTCAATCCGCCATCTGCCGAACTGGCCCGGGCCCGCACCGTGCTGCTGGCCGTCAAGCCGCAGCTGTGGAACGCCGCCGCCGCCGACCTTGAACCGCATCTGGCGCCGGACGCCGTGATCGTCTCCATCGCCGCGGGCGTCGGCGCCGCCGACATCTCCGCCAGCTTCGGCGGGCGGCGCGTGGCGCGGATCATGACCACCACCGCGGTCGCCATCGGCAAGGGCGTCGCTTCGGTGTTCGCCCCCGACGCCGAAGCCCGCGCCCGCGCCCACGCCCTGTTCGAGCCGGTGGCCACGGTGGTCGATCTGGACGACGAGGTCCTGATGCACGCCGCCACCGGCGTCTCGGGCTCCGCGCCCGCCTACCTCTATGCCTTCGTCGAAGCGCTGGAGGCCGCGGGCGTCTCGGCCGGTCTGTCGCCCGAGGCGTCCAGACAGCTGGCCCGCGCCACCATCGCCGGATCGGCGGCCCTGCTGGCCCAATCGGGCGAGGAGCCCGCCGAACTGCGCAGGCAGGTCACCTCGCCCGGCGGCACCACCCAGGCGGCGCTCGAGGTCCTGATGGGCGAAACGGGTCTGGGGCCGCTGCTGCGCGACGCCGTCGCCGCCGCCGTCCGGCGGTCGAAGGAACTGGCCGGCTAGGCCCGGCCATTGCGGGCGGCCCGGCCAATGCTAAGCTCATGCCCATGGTCCAGCTCCTCAATCGACGCGCGATCCTGGCCGGCGGCATGGCGATGTCCTGGGGCGCCGCCTCCGCCCAGACGGACGGCGGCCTGGTGCGGATCGTCCTGAAGACCAGCAAGGGCGCCATCACCTTCGATCTCAACGCCGCCAAGGCGCCCCTCACGGTGCGCAACTTCCTGCGTTACGTGGACATGAAGCTGCTCGACAAATCGAGCTTCTACCGGGTCTCGCACGTGCCCAACCAGCCCGACCACGGCCTGGTCGAGGGCGGGCTGCGCGGCGAGCGGGCCAAGGTGCTCAAGCCCGTGGCCCACGAGAGCACGCTGAAGACCGGGCTGACGCATAAGGACGGGACCATCTCCATGGCCCGCCGGGCGCCCGGCACCGCGACCGCCGATTTCTTCATCGTCGTCGGCGACCAGCCCGGCTTCGACGCCGACCCCGCGGCAGAGGGCGATAAGAACGGCTTCGCCGCCTTCGGCCAGGTGGTCGAGGGCATGGACGTCGTGCACGCGATCTTCGGCCTGCCGGTCTCGGCGACCGCCGGGGTCGGGGCCATGCGCGGCGAGATGCTGAAGACCCCCGTAACGATCCTCACAGCGCGGCGGGCGACCTAGACGGGCGGGCAGGCTAGACTGGGCCCGATGTTCGAGGACCGCCGTCATGACCAATCCTGAAGGGCCGTGGAGCCGCCTGCCGGCCAAGCCGCCGTCCGCCCCGTCGCGCGGGCCGGACCGACGCCTCAACCTGGGCCTGTGGCTGATCTTCGTCGCGGTGATGTGCGCCCTGGTCTACGGCCTG
>JAQGII010000332.1 GCA_028291305.1 Caulobacteraceae bacterium | reverse complement strand
ACCGGATTCGCCTATCGGCCTCTTTTCGCTGAACCTTCGGGGGCATTGGCCCGTTGAAGCCCAAGTCCGGCACTCGCCGGGGGGACGGAGGGCGAGCCATTCCCAGCTTCATGTTTGCGACCGGGATCGAGAACAGCATCCCAACGATCCAGGGCGGCAAGGTGCGCGTGGACGAGATGGAGTCCTGCGGCCACTACAAGCACTGGAAGACCGACTTCGATATCTGCGAAGACCTCGGCATCCGTTACCTGCGGTACGGCCCGCCTCTGCATACCTCCTGGCTGGGCCCCGAGAAATACGACTGGTCCTTCGCCGACATGACCTTCGGCGACCTGAAGAAACGGGACCTGATCCCGATCGTCGACCTGTGCCACTTCGGCGTGCCGGACTGGGTGGGCAACTTCCAGAACCCGGACTTCCCACGACTGTTCGAACGATATGCCCGCGCCTTCGCCGAGCGGTTCCCGTGGATCCAGCTCTACACGCCGGTCAACGAGATGTTCATCTGCGCCACCTTCTCGGCGCGCTACGGCTGGTGGAACGAGCAGCTGACCACTGACCTCGGCTTCGTCACGGCGCTGAAGCATCTGGTCAAGGCCAACGTCCTGGCCATGCAGACGATCCTGCAGGTGCGCCCCGACGCCATCTTCATCCAGAGCGAGTCCTCCGAATATTTCCACGCCGAGAACCCGGCGGCGATCAAGCCGGCCGAGATCATGAACTCCGCGCGCTTTCTGTCGCTGGACCTCAACTACGGCCGGCGCGTGGATTCGGAGATGTACGAGTACCTGACCGACAACGGCATGACCCGGGACGAGTACCACTTCTTCCTCGACCACCGCCTGAAGGCCCACTGCATCCTCGGCAACGACTATTACGTCACCAACGAGCACCGGGTGTCGGCCGACGGTTCGACCCGCGCCTCGGGCGAAATCTTCGGCTATGCTGTGATCACCCGGCAGTACTACGACCGCTACCACCTGCCGGTGATGCACACCGAAACCAACATCATCGAGGGCCCCCACGGCGACGAGGCGGTCAACTGGCTGTGGAAGGAATGGGCCAACGTGCTGCGGGTGCGCAACGACGGCGTGCCCATCGTCGGCTTCACCTGGTATTCGCTGACCGACCAGGTGGACTGGGACAGCGCGCTCCGCGAGAAGAACAACCGGGTCAATCCGCTGGGCCTGTATGACCTGGACCGTAACATCCGCCCCGTCGGCCGCTGCTACAAGGAGCTGATCCATTCCTGGAAGACTGTGCTGCCGACCCAGAGCATCTGCCTGACCGTGCCGGTCATCCCGCCCTCGGAGTACGACGCGATCACCGCCATGCGCCAGCGGCTGGAGGCGCGCGACCAACTGGCGGGGCCGCCGGCCGAGCCCGCCGTGCCGGAGGTCAGCTGAGGTGCGGCGGTTCGAGGGCCTGAGCGCCATCGTCACCGGCGCCGCCAGCGGCATCGGCCTGGCCATCGCCAAGCGTCTGGGGTCCGAGGGCGCCAGGCTGGTGATCGCCGACCTCAACCAGGACGCCATCGACGAGGCGCTGGAGGCGGTCAGGCAGGCCGGCGCGCCGGACGCCGCGGGCGCGGTCTGCGACGTGGCCGACGAGGCCGCCGTCCAGACCGCGGTGCACACCGCCCTGGTCCGCTTCGGCGCCGTCAACGTCATCGTCAACAACGCCGGGCTGATGACCTTCAAGGCGCTGCAGGACTTCGACCACGGCGACTGGCTGAAGGTGCTGGCCGTGGACGTCATGGGCGCGGCTCATTTCACCCGCCAAGGGCTGCTGCACATGCCCTGCGGCGGCGCCATCGTGAACATCGCCAGCGTGCATGCGGTGATGACCACGCCCAACGTGGCGCCCTATGCCGCGGCCAAGGCGGCGCTGCTGTCGCTGACCCGCTCGACCGCCATCGAGGGCAAGGCCCGGGGCATCCGCGCCAACGCGGTCCTGCCGGGGGCCATCGACACGCCGATGCTGTGGAGCAACCCCAACCTGAAGTCGGGCGCCGAAAAGCTCGATCCCCGGGACATCGGCAAGCCCGAGCACATCGCCGCCGCCGTGGCCTTCCTGGCGTCGGCGGACGCCGCCTTCATCACCGGCGCCGCCCTGCCGGTGGACGGCGGTCGGCTGGCCCAGCTCTGACATCAACGCCGGTGGTTAGGTGGCCCCGCCGTCCTTCAGCGCCGCCGCCACCTCGTCCATCACCGGCTCCCATCCCCCCGGCGTCGACGCGGAAAAGCAGCGGACCTGGGGGTACCAGGGGTAGGCGTCCGTCCCCAACTGGGTCCAGGCGGCGCGGGGCGTGATCAGCCAGACGGGCGCGCCGCAGGCGCCGGCCAGGTTGATGGTGGCGTTGGCGAAGCCGATGGTCAGGCCGAGCGCGCAGGTCAGGGCGGCGACGTCGTCGAGGTCTTCCTTCAGGTCGATCCCCGGCGGCTGCCAGACCTCCACCCCGAACGCCTCGCGGGCATGGTCCAGCTCGGCGGCGCAGTCGCCGTACTGCAGGTTGACGATGCTGACGCCCGGTGTCTGCAGCACCGGCCGCCACAGGTCGAACGGCGCGAACTGGCGCAGGCGCTCGCCGTGCAGCTTCAGGCTCTTCCACAGGATGCCGACCTTGCGTCCCGGCTTCTCGGCCAGCAGGGCCCGCCAGTGCTCGACCCGCGCCGGATCGGCGATCAGGAAGCGCGCCCGGTCGGGGAAGTCCGCGGCGCTGCGGCGATAGCGGCGCGCGGGGGCGGCCATGGGCGCCCACAACTCCACCGCCCCAAGCTCTGGCGCCGAGCGCACGGCGCGGCCGTCGGCCTTCTCGGTCCGGTGGGCGACCACTTCGGCGGCGGGAAAGGAGCGGGCGAACAGCGGGACCAGCCGCCGCTCCACGGCCAGGGCCAGACGCCCGGCGGGCCCCAGCGCCTGCGCGACGTCGGGCGTCGTGTTGGCGAACATGACCTCGTCGCCCAGCCCCTGCTCGGCCATCAGCAGCAGCGAGCGGCCCTCCAGCGGCGCCGCGTCGGGGGCGAAGGCGTAGGGCTCGGCGTCGACCTGGAACTGCACCGGATGGGTCGCGTCGGGCGACAGGCGCGCCAGATAGGCCTCCCAGCCCGCCTCCAGCTCCCCCAGCGCCAGATGGGACAGGGCCGCGGCGAACCGCACGCGCTCGTCGTCCGTCCCAGACAGCTGCCCCCCCGCCAGGGCCGCCGTGTAGTCGCCCACCGCCCGCCGGTGGTCGCCGAGGTCCGCGGCCGCGTTGGCGCGGTAGTAGAGCGCGCGGCCAAGGCCCGGTTCCAGCCTCAGCGCCTCGTCGAAGAAGGTCAGCGCCGTCTCGGACTGGCCCTGCTGCACCAGCACAACCCCCAGCGAGGTCCATAGCCCTGCATCCTCGGGATGCGCCTGGATGGCCTCGCGCAGGATGGCGATGGCCTCGTCGTAGCGGTGCTGCTCGCGCAGGGCATGGGCCAGGTTGATGCGCCCGTCCAGCGAGCCAGGATGGCCGCCGAGATAGATCAGCAGCAGTTGTTCGGCGATGTCGTGCAGCCCCATGCGCAGGGCCAGCCGGCCGATGTCCCCGGCCACGGCCGGGTCCTGCCCCAGCCGCTCGAAGGCGCATCCGTAGGCGTCCAGCGCTGCGCCGTGGCGGCCGAGGTTCTCATGAGCGATGGCGGCGACCCGCCAGGCCAGACCGCTTTCCGGCTCGCGCTCCAAGGCCCGGCTCGCCAGGGCCAGGGCCTGCTCGAAATCCTGGGCGCCCAGGGCCGCACAGGCTCTGTCCAGCAGAGCCGTCGCCGCCGATGCGCCGAGCCCCGCCTTCAGGCGGGTCAGGGCGGCGGCGGAAGCCGAGGCTCCGGCGGTGACATCGATGCTCACGGGGGCCCGCGCCTTTGCTGCTTCGTCATCGCCCCTTCATTCCATGAATCGCCGGGTCGCCTTCAGCGAAAACGGCCTGGCCGCCGCCCGACCGCCCGAGCCGATCTGAACCTTTTGCTGCAGGTGCGAGTTAACGAACGGCTGAGCAAAGGCCTACCAATGCCCAACCTTGAACTTTGGGGCGGTCACGAGTGCACCGTGAACCGTGTTCACGACCGCTATCTGGACCAGACCGTCCTTTCCGGACATCAGGATCGCATCGAAGACTTGGTGCTGTTCGCCGATCTCGGCGTGAAGGCCTTGCGCTACCCTGTGGTCTGGGAGCGGATCGCTCCGGAGCGTCCGGACCTCTTGGACTGGACCTGGACCGACGAACGCCTGGCTGAGATTCGCCGCCTGGGCATGCGACCCATCGCCGGCCTGCTGCACCACGGCTCCGGCCCCGCCTACACCAGCCTGACGGCCGACACCTTCGCCCCGGGCCTCGGCGACTTCGCCCAGGCCGTGGCCGAGCGATACCCCTGGATCGAGGAATGGACCCCGGTCAACGAGCCCCTGACCACCGCCCGCTTCTCGGCGCTGTACGGCCACTGGTATCCGCACGCCCGGGACGAGCGCCTGTTCTGGGTCGCCTTCCTCAACCAGATCGACGCCGTGCGCCTGGCCATGCGCCGCATCCGCGCCGTCAATCCGGCCGCCCGCCTGGTCCAGACCGAGGACCTCGGCCAGACCTACGCCACTCCGCCCATGGCCGAACAGGCCGCCTTCGACAACCACCGTCGCTGGCTGACCTGGGACCTGTTGACTGGCAACGTGAACCGCGAGCACCCCTTCTGGGCCCGCTTCGCCCGGTTCGGCCTGACCGACCGCCTGCGCGCCATCGCCGACGCCCCCTGCCCGCCCGACGTGGTGGGCGTGAACCATTACCTCACCTCGGAGCGGTTCCTGGACCACCGGGTGGGCCGCTATCCGCAGGATCGGTGCGGCGGCAACGACTTCATCCCCTATGCCGACGTGGAGGCCCTGCGGGTGATGAGCCCCGGGCCGGTGGGCCTGGCGGGCCTGATGGACCAGGCCTGGGCGCGCTACGGCCTGCCGCTGGCGATCACGGAGTCGCACAACGGCTGCACCCGCGAGGAGCAGATGCGCTGGACGCTGGAAGCCTGGCGCGCCGCCGAGCGGCTGCGCGAGCGCGGTGCGGACGTGTGCGCCGTCACTGCCTGGGCGCTGCTCGGCAGCTACGACTGGAACAGCCTCCTGACCGTGCCGGCCAACCACTACGAGCCCGGCGCCTTCGATCTGCGTGGCGGCGTGGACGACCCCACGCCCCGGCCCAACGCCATGACGCGGATGCTGGCCGACTTGGCCTCGGGCGCCCCCCTGCATCCGGTGTCGGGCGGGCTGGGCTGGTGGCGGCGCGACGTGCGGCTGGAGTTCCAGCCGGTCGGCCGCATCGCCGGCCCCCTGCCCCCGCAGCGCCATTTCGACCCCGAACCGGCCGCCGCGCCGCCGCTGCTGATCGCCGGCGCCAGCGGAACGCTCGGCCAGGCCCTGGCCCGCTGCTGCCATCTGCGCGGCCTGTCCTATGTGCTGACCGACCGCAGCCAGATGCCGCTGGAAGACCCGGCGGCGATCGAACGGACCCTGGAGCGCCATCGGCCCTGGGCCGTGATCAACGCCGCCGGCTGGGTGCGGGTGGACGACGCGGAGCTCGAACCCGACGCCTGCCGCCTGGCCAACCTGACGGGCGCCGTGAACCTGGCGCAGGCCGCCGCCGCCGTCGGCGCCCACTACACCGCCTTCTCCTCCGACCTGGTGTTCGGCGGCCAGCTCGACCGCCCCTATGTCGAGAGCGACCAGCCCCGGCCCCTGAACGTCTACGGCGCCAGCAAGCTGGCCGCCGAGCGGGCCCTGATGGCCCTGGACAGCCGGGCCCTGGTGGTGCGCACGGCCGCCTTCTTCTCCCCCGACGATCCGTGGAACTTCGCGGCGGTGGTGGCCCGGCGGCTGACCGCGGGCCGCGCGGTGCAGGCGGCGGCGGACTGCGTGGTCAGCCCCACCTATGTGCCGGACCTGTGCCACGCCGTGCTGGACCTGGTGATCGACGGCGAAACCGGCCTGTGGCACCTGACCAACGGCCAGGCCATGGACTGGGCCGAATTCGGCCGCGCCATCGCCGACGCGCTCGGTCTGGACATGCGCCTGATCAAGGCCACGCCGGCATCGCAGATGGCCTGGTTGGCCAGGCGGCCCGCCAGGACCCCCCTGGCCAGCGAGCGGGGCCACAGGCTGCCGACCCTGTCCAAGGCCATCGACCACTACGCCGGGACGGTGCGCGACGGCCAGGTCTTCCATCCCCACCCCGCCGAAGAGGTCGACGGCGGGCGGATCGGCTCGGTGGCTTAGCGTCAATCGACATTCCGAAGTTCTCTTGCTTCCCCCCGCTCTTGCCCGCGGACGCGGGGATCTGGCCCAAGCCCATCACATCTGGACACACCCGGGCCCCCGCTTCCGCCGGGGTGAGCGGAAGGCGATGCAACCGTCCGCGCGCCCCGCAGTTCGTGCAGTGACACGGACGCAGCGTGGTGGACGATCATGACCGAGAAGAACCAGAGCGCAGGCCGCAAGCAGAACGCAGCCCAGCCGCTGGGCGAACGCGCCGGCCTGCTGGACAAGACCCAGACGGCCCGCACGGCGGCCAAGGAACGCAAGTCGGCCGGACCGGACGGCCCCGACGCCCGCGAAACGGCCCCGCCGGTGAAGTAGCTAGCCCAACTGATCCATCCGGCATTGCTCGGGCGCCTTGTCCGGTCGGAACCGGAGCAGCCGCGTGCCATGCCGGAAGCGGCCGCCCGACACATGGTCGAAGGAGACCTCGACCACCAACTGCGGACGCAGCGGCGTCCATTGCGCCGACCGTTCGGTGGACCAGCGGCTGGGGCCGCCCGGCTTGTCGCCGGTGAAGCCCGGCTCACCCTGCAGCGCCTCCAGGCGCCGGGTCAGCGCCGGCTTGTCGGCCGCCGCGAGCCCCGAGGTGAAGCCGACGTGGTCGAGCAGGTCCCGGTCGTTGTAGAGGCCCAGCAGCAGGGAGCCGACCAGCCGGCTTTCGGCGCCGTAGCGGAAGCCGCCGACGACGCAGTCCGCCGTGCGCACCCGCTTGACCTTGACCATCGCCCGCTCGCCCTCGACGTAGGGGCCGTCGAGCCGCTTGGCGACGACGCCCTCGATCTTGCGGTCGTCCAGCCAGGCCTGGGCCTGACGCCTGTCGGCGGTCCCCGGAGTAACGGACAGGCCCTGCGCGTCCACGTCCGCCATGAACGCCTCCAGGGCCCGGCGCCGCACGCTCAGCGGCAAGTCGCGCAGGTCCCGGCCTTCCGGCGCCTGCAGCATGTCGAACAGGGTCAGCACGGCGGGGGTCTCGCGCGCCAGGCGGTCGATGCGGCTTTGCGCAGGATGCAGCCGCATCTGCAGGGTCTCGAACAAGAAGCGGCCCTGGTGCGGCGCCAGCAGTTCGCCGTCCACGACGAAGCCGTCGCCCGGCAGCTGCGCCAGCGTCCGCGCGACCTCCGGGAAATATCGGGTCAGCGGCTTGCCGGACTTGGCCTGCAGCCGCACCTCGCCGCCTTCGCGGAAGGCCAGGCAGCGGAAGCCGTCCCACTTGGGTTCGAACCACCAGCCCTCGCCGGTCGGCAGCTGGTCAGCGGAGCGCGCCTCCATCGGCGCAAGGACGGCCATCATACCCGTCAAAGCGGGACAGGGGCCAAAAGGCTCCCGCCAAGGCCTACTCGACCGTTTCCAACCGCTGCAGCGCGGCCTTGAGCTTGGCCTGAGCGGCTTCGGCTTCGGCCAGCCGATCGCGGTTCTCCTCGACCACCGCTTCGGGGGCGCGGGCGATGAAATCGGCGTTGTCCAGCTTCTTGCGGGTCCGCTCGGCGTCGCTGGCCAGGGTGGCGATCTCCTTGCCCAGACGCGCCTTCTCGGCCGACAGGTCGATGAAGCCGGCGATCGACAGGGCGCAGGTGGCCTCGCGGATGACGAAGGGCGCGGCGCCCTTGGGGGCGGCCTCGGCTTGCCTGACCGACTCCAGCCGGCCCAGGGTAGTGATCAGGTCGCGGTGGCGGGCCAGGCGCTCGCGCGTGACCGGGCCGGCCCCGATGATGGTCAGGGGCGCGCGGGCGGAGGGCGGCACGTTCATCTCGGCGCGCACCTGGCGCACCTCGGTGACCAGATCCACCAGCCAACCGATCTCGTCCTCGGCCGAGGCGTCGATCCAGCTTTGCGGACAGACCGGCCAGGGGGCGAGGATCAGCATGCCGGCGCGCTTGCGGCCCAGGTCCGCCAGCTTGTCCCACAGCTCCTCGGTGATGAACGGCATCACCGGGTGCAGCAGCTTGAGGATCACGTCCAGCACCCAGGCGGTGGTGGCCCGCGTCTCGGCCTTGGCGGCCTCGTCGTCGCCGTTCAGGACTGGCTTGGACAGCTCCACGTACCAGTCGCAGAACACGTTCCAGATGAAGCGGTACAGGCTGCCCGCCACGTCGTCGAAGGCGCAGGCCTCCATCGCCGCGGTGACCTCGGCCACCGTCTTGACCGTCTCGCCGCGGATCCAGCGGTTGACCGTCTGCTTGACCTTGCCGGGGTCGAAATCGGCCGGCGCGACGCATTCGTGCATCTGGCAGAAGCGCGCGGCGTTCCACAGCTTGGTGCCGAAATTGCGATAGCCTTCAATGCGCTGCTTCGATAGCTTGATGTCGCGCGCCTGGCCCGACATGGCCACCATGGTGAAGCGCAGGGCGTCGGCGCCGAACTCGTCGATCAGCTCGAGCGGGTCCATCACATTGCCCTTGGACTTGGACATCTTCTGTCCCTTGTCGTCGCGGACCAGGGCGTTGATGAACACCCTCTCGAACGGGACCTCGCCCATGAAATGCAGCCCCATCATCATCATCCGGGCCACCCAGAAGAAGATGATGTCGAACCCCGTCACCAGCACGCTGGTGGGATAGAAGCGCTTGAGGTCGTCGGTCTCCCCGGGCCAGCCCAGGGTCGAGAAGGGCCACTGGGCCGAGGAGAACCAGGTGTCGAGCACGTCCTCGTCCTGGCGCAGGGGTTCCTCGCGCCCGTAGTGCTCGGCGGCGGCGAAGCCGGCCTCCTCGGGGGTTTCCGCCACGAAGATGCGGCCGTCAGGTCCGTACCAGGCCGGAATCCGATGACCCCACCAGAGCTGACGCGAGATGCACCAGG
>JAQGII010000186.1 GCA_028291305.1 Caulobacteraceae bacterium | reverse complement strand
GGTCAGGCCCAGGATCGGCGTGATCACCAGGAAGTAGATGAAGTAGTAGGCGGTCAGCAGGCGCGACAGCCAGACGAAGCTGTTCAGGTTGGAGTCCAGCAGCTGGAAGCCGGGGAAGCCCGGGATCACCTGCTCGTCCGGCGGATTGGCGCCGCAGAAGCCCAGGCCGACGGCCACCAGCACGAAGATCAGGAAGTACAGCCGCGCGCTGGGGCGGTAGCGCATGGAGCGCACCTTGGAGGTGTCGATCCACGGCAGCACGAACAGGATGCCGATGGCGCCGAACATGGCCAGCACGCCGGTCAGCTTGTCCGGGATGGCCCGCAGGATCGCGTAGAAGGGCAGGAAGTACCACTCGGGCACGATGTGCGCGGGGGTCTGCAGCGGGTTGGCCGGCACGTAGTTGTCGGCGTGGCCCAGGGCGTCCGGCATGAAGAAGACGAACACCGCGAACAGGACCAGGAAGCAGACCATCGCGAAGCCGTCCTTCACCGTGTAGTACGGATGGAAGGGGATGGTGTCTTCCTTGCTCTTCACATTGACGCCGGTCGGGTTGGAATTGCCCGGCACGTGCAGCGCCCAGATGTGCAGCACCACCACGCCGGCGATCATGAACGGCAGCAGGTAGTGCAGGGAGAAGAAGCGGTTCAGCGTGGGGTTGTCGACCGCGAAGCCGCCCCACAGCCAGGTGGTGATGGCCTTGCCGACGACCGGGAAGGCGCCCATCAGGTTCGTGATCACCACGGCGCCGTAGTAGGACATCTGACCCCAGGGCAGCACATAGCCCATGAAGGCCGTGGCCATCATCAGCAGGTAGATCACGCAGCCCAGGATCCAGAGGATCTCGCGGGGGGCCTTGTAGGAGCCGTAGTAGAGGCCCCGCAGCATGTGGATGTAGACCGCCAGGAAGAACATCGAGGCGCCGGTGGCGTGGATGTAGCGGATCATCCAGCCGTGGTTCACGTCGCGCATGATGTGCTCGACGCTGTTGAAGGCCAGGTCGGCATTGGGCACGTAGTGCATAGCCAGCACGACGCCGGTGGCGATCTGGATGCCCAGGCACATGGCCAGGACGCCGCCGAAGGTCCACCAGTAGTTGAGGTTCCTCGGGGTCGGGAAGTCGATGAAGCTGTCCCAGGCCAGGCGAACGACCGGCAGGCGCGAGTCCAGCCAGCGCGTGAAACCCGTTTTCGGCTCGTAGGTAGAGTGTTGTCCGCTCATGATCAGCCGATCTTGACCTTGGTGTCGGAAAGGAAGCTGTAGGCAGGCAGGTCCAGGTTGCGCGGGGCGGGACCCTTACGGATGCGCCCGGCGGTGTCGTACACCGAGCCGTGGCACGGGCACAGCCAGCCGCCGTAGTCGCCGCTGCCGAAGTTGGGGACGCAGCCCAGGTGGGTGCAGACGCCCACCAGGATCAGCCATTGGGGCTTGCCGTCCTTGTGGCGGCTGGCGTCGGGGGCGGGATCCTTCATCGGGGCGGTGTCGTCCTTGACGGCCTCGGCGATCTCCTTGGGCGTGCGGTAGCGCACGAACACCGGCTTGCCCTGCCATTTGACCACGACCTGCTGGCCCAGCTGGACCTTGGACAGGTCGAATTCGATCGAGGCCAGCGCCAGAACGTCGCCGGAGGGGTTCATCTGATCGACCAGGGGCCAAGCCAGTGCGCCGACCGCGCCCACCGCCGCGCCGACGGCGGCGATATGGATAAAGTCGCGACGGCTCGGGTCGCCGTGCTCCGCCTCGTGGGCGGTCGTGTCCAGGACGGTGTTCGCCACCTTAGATCACCTTTGATTCAATGCGGCCCGGCCTGATGGACCGGGCTAACAGACGGTATCGACCCTTGCGGGGTCATTGCTTCAAGTCGCTGGGACGTGTGTATGCCGCGAGCGCGGCTGTGCCGCAAACAATCTCGCAAGTGCGAACGTCGCCTCAGAGTCTATGGACGGACCGCTTAGAATGCGTTTGGCCCTTTTTCAACCTGACATTCCGCAAAACCTCGGCGCCGCCCTGCGATTGACCGCCTGTTTGGCGGTTCCGCTCGATGTGATCGAGCCTTGCGCCTTCCCATTGACCGATAAATCGCTGAAGCGGGCGGCCCTGGACTACGGCGACAAGTCGCAGGTGGCGCTGTTTCCGTCCTGGAGCGCTTTCCTGGCCGCGGACGCCCGCCGGGACGGGCGACTGATTCTTTTCACGACGCGGGGCGCCGAGCCCTACCACCGCTTCAGCTTCCGCCCCGGCGACACCCTGCTGTTCGGCCGCGAGAGCGCCGGCGCCCCGGACGAGGTGCATGCCTCGGCCCAGGCCCGCCTGCTGATCCCCCTGGCGCCCGGGATGCGCTCGCTCAACGTGATCAACGCGGCCTCCATGGCCCTGGGCGAGGCCCTGCGCCAGACGGGCGGATTTGACGGCTAGGGCGTCGTTCGAGACGTCCTCATCAGGATGACGATATTTTTTGCATTTCCCGCGTTCGTCATGGTCGGGCGCGCTCGCAGAGCGCGTCTCGAACCACGCAATTTCTCCGCTATAAGGCACCTATGACCGTTTCTGCTCAAATCGCCCCCGACGCCCGGCTGGACGAACGCAAAGCTCGCGCCCGGGCCTGGTTCGAATCCCTACGCGACCGCATCTGCGCGGCGTTCGAGGCCCTGGAGGACACGGCCCCCGCATCGCTCTACGCGGGCGACGCCGGCCGCTTCGCCTTCAAGTCCTGGAGCCGCGAGGAAGGCGGCGGCGGGGTGATGGGCATGATGCACGGCCGCTTCTTCGAGAAGGTCGGGGTGCACGTCTCCACCGTGCACGGGACCTTCACCCCCGAGTTCGCCAAGACCATGCCGGGCGCCGAGCAGGATCCGCGCTTCTTCGCCACCGGCGTCAGCCTGATCGCCCACATGCGCTCGCCCCGCGTGCCGGCGGTGCATATGAACACCCGCTACATCTGCACCACCCAGGGCTGGTTCGGCGGCGGCGGGGATCTGACGCCGCTGCTGGCCGAGCAGCGCTCGCAGGACGCGCCGGACGCGGCGGCCTTCCG
>JAQGII010000269.1 GCA_028291305.1 Caulobacteraceae bacterium | reverse complement strand
ACGTCATGTCCGTCTATCGCCGCCCCAGCCCCAAGACGATGGCCCTCCTCGCCGCCGTCTTCGTCGGGCTGGTCGCGGGCTACATGGTCATCGCCACCGCCCACCCCTGACCGGACGAGCGCCGGACGGTCAGGCTGCGGCGGCTATTGCGCGGGCGCGACATGATCCCCGGGGCGGAGCCGCGCCGGCGTCGGGGCCTCGAGCGCTGGAGCCCGCGCCATCGGCTCCTCCTCGGGCGCGTCGAGCATGAGCTTGAAGTGGGTGGGCCGGCAGGGCTGGCCCTTGGCGTTGCGCCACGTCGGGGTGTTGGCGCCCTCGGGGTAGGCCCGCCAGGACACGGTCTTGGGGGCCTTCCACATCTCCTGGTCGCCCCACGTCTTGCCCCAGGTGGGTGCGCTGCACGCCAGGATCAGGGTGCCGTCCTTGGGAGCTTGGGAGATCGAACGCCAGGGCATTTTCCGACCACGCTTTTTGAGGGGGTCCTCCAGCTTGTAGCCTAAATTCGCCCGTTAGGCGAGCAAACGCGACCCCATTGGGCAATCTCATGGAGTGGGCGGCCGAGGCGCGATCCGATCGCCGGCCAGGTCCCAGGCGATATCGGGAAGATTTGGAGCGGGCGCGGCAATCGAACCCGCGACATTCGGCTTGGACAGCCGCATGTCTTTGAGGAAAAACAGTTGGTTAGATCCAAAACATACCCGCCCTCGCCAAGCGGCTGTGGGAAGCCGACGACCCCGATTAACAGCCGGTGCTGAACGCCGATTTCCGCAGCGACGAGGCGTTTCGTTCACGGGCGGTGCGTGGCCTGCTTTGGCGGCCTTTGTTGCAAAAAAAATCGATGTTGCAAAAAAAATCGGTCCGCCTGTTTCCGATTGTGGCGGTCAGTACGTCTTAACCCAAAACTGCCGCCGCATTCGACGGCTGCAAAAGACCATAGGGGGGGAATAATATGACGCGCCTTGCGATGCTGTGCGGGATGACCGCTGTCGGAGCCTTGCTCCACGCCGAGCCCGCTCTGAGCGCGGTTCAGAAGGTGAATATCGACGCGCAGCAGGAATTCCGCATTCCAAGCCAGCCGCTCGAAACAGCGCTGCTGCAGTACTCGCGCCAGTCCGGCCTGCAGGTCATCTCGTCCTCGCCTGTGGTCGCGAACAAGGTTGCCCCCGCCATGAACGGTCGGAGTACTCCGCGCCAGGCGCTCGAGGCTCTTCTGCGAAGCTCAAACCTGTCGTTCGTCGCCTCGGGCAGTACGGTCACCATCGTTCCCGCCTCGGCGCCGCAGGCTGGGGCCCTCGTCCGGACGGAGTTGCTGCTCGCCGCCCCCGCGGATTCCCCGGATTCGGCGCCGGTGGCCTCATTCGCCACGGCCCCCGCCGCGGCCGATCAGACCTCGTCGTCGATTTCGGCGGAGTCGCCGGCTACCCCCCGCCCTGACCTGGAGGAGCTGACCGTCACCGGCACACGCATTATCCGCAACGGTTATCAATCGCCCACGCCCGTCATGGTCGCCCCCATCGACCAGTTGGAGCAGACCACCCCCTCCAACATCCCTGACGCCCTGAACAAACTGCCGGAATTCGCCGGCTCCACCACCCAGTCCAGCAGCAGCAACGGCACCACCCAGGTGCAGGGGAACTTCCTGAACCTGCGCGGCCTGCGCCCGGGCCGCACCTTGATCCTGCTGAACGGCATGCGCGTGCCGGCGACCAGCGGCACCAATCAGGTGGACACCAACACCTTGCCGCAGATGCTGGTCCAGCGGGTCGACGTGGTCACCGGCGGCGCTTCTGCGGCCTATGGCTCGGACGCGGTCGCCGGCGTGGTCAATTATATCGTCAACACCAAATACAACGGCTTCAAGGCCCTGGCCCAGACCGGCGTCTCCCAATATGGCGACGCCAATTCGGTTCGGTTGGGTATCGCCGCCGGCACATCGGTGCTCGGCAAGGGCCACCTCGAGTTCAGCCTCGAGCATTTCGACGAGGCCGGCTTCAGCCAGCTCGCTCGCGAATTCTCCAACACCTACCCGCTCTACGTCGGCAAGACCGTCGGCTCCGCCGCGGCCGCCGGCACCGTCAACAATCCCTACACCGTGGCCTACAACACGCGCGTGTCGAACGCCGCCTTCGGCGGCTACGTCGCCAGCGGGCCGACGTCGATGGTCGGGCAGCAGTTCGTCGGCGGCGGAACCCTGGCGCCCTTCAACCCAGGGACCGCCACCGGCACCTCGGGCGTATCGGTCGGCGGGGACGGGGCCTATGCCTACAACATGCAGCTGTTCAAGCCGCTGCAGACGGACCAGATCTTCGGTCGCTTCGACTATGAGCTGCCGCACGGGATCACGGCCTTCGTCGATGTCAGCGCGGCCTGGTCAAAGACCCACTGGATCGGGACGTCGAGCGTGGTGAACACCACGCTCTACAGCGGCAATCCTTATCTGCCGGCGTCAGTCCAGGCGGCGCTGACGGGAACCGGCACCCTCGCCAAGCCTCAATTCGCCAGCTTCACCATGAACTCCCTGCTGCAGGACCTGGCGGTCCAGGGGGAAGTGCGGGAGAGGACCCAGGCCACCACCGTGTTCGGCGGCTTGGAAGGCAAGATCTTCAACGACGCCTTCCGCTGGAATGCATATGCGTCCCATGGTGAAGGCGTTGTCCGAGTCACCAACCTCAACAATATCAATAATCAGCACTTCTACGCCGCCCTGGACGCGGTGAAGGACAGCAGCGGCGCCATTGTCTGCAATGTCAGCACGACCGCCTCCGCCAATCTTTATCCGGGATGCGCGCCCCTCAACATCCTGGGGGTCGGCAACGAATCCGCGGCGGCCTTGGCCTATATTTATCAGGACACCTACTCGCAGGCCCTGAACAAGGTCGACGACGTGTCGGCCAGCATCTCCGGCGCGCCTTTCAACAATTGGGCCGGTCCCGTGTCGGCGGCTCTCAACGTCGAATACCGCCGCCAGAGTCTGAGCCAGACGACCAACGCCGATCCAACCATCGCCCCGTCCTACACCGGCCTGCGTCCCACCTGGGTCGCTGGCGGCAGGACGGGTTCAGCTGCGCCCACCGCGCCCTTCCAAGCGGCCGGCCAGGCCTCGCTGTACGGCGAGAACTCGGTGTGGGAGGTCAGCGGCGAGACCGTGGTCCCCCTGCTGAAGAAACTGCCGCTGATTGAGAACCTGGAGTTCAACGGCGCGGTCCGCTACACCAACTACAGCACCAGCGGCGGGGTCACGAGCTGGAAGGCCGGGCTGGAGTATCAGCCGTTCGGCGACCTGCGCTTCCGCGGGACGAAATCCCGGGATATCCGCGCGCCCAACCTCTTCGAACTCTACCAGTCGGCCAGCTACGGCACGACCACTATCGCCGTCGATCCGCACACCGGGGTCAGCAACGTCGCCGTCACCCAGGTGAACGTGGGCAACCCGAACCTGGTGCCGGAAGTGGCCGACACCGTGACGGTGGGCGCGGTCTATTCGCCGTCCTGGTTCCCGGGGTTCCGGATGTCGGTCGATTACTACGACATCAACATCACCGGCGTCATCGGCACCGCCCTCGGGATGGGCGCCAACGTCACCGCCACCGCCCTGGCTGTCTGCGAGGCCTCCGGCGGAACCTCTTCTTACTGTTCGGTCATCCAGCGGCCGCTGCCGTTCAGCAACCACTCGGCGGCTAACGTCCCAACCCTGATTCTCAACCAGAGTATCAACCAATCCAGCCAGCTCACCCGCGGCATCGACCTTGAGGCGAGCTACGCCTTCGACATGGCCGCGATCCACCGGAACTTGCCAGGCCGCACCGACACGCGCCTGCTGATCAACTACGCGCCGGACCAGATCGCGATCGCCTACCCGGACGCCCCGCCGATCAACGCCGCGGGCAATGGCGTAGCGGCGACTCGGCTCACGGGCTTGGTCAACTATAGCCTCGGCCCGTTCAGGGCCAGTTGGCAGTCCACCTGGTCCAGCGCCCACCACCGCGGCAGCGGGTCCGGCGCCCAGTTCTACGCGGATCCGGAGTTCCCCCCTCTCATCAGCCACGACCTGAACCTGAGCTATCGCTTCAAGACGTCGGATGGCCGCAACCTGCAGACCTTCCTGGCCATCAACAACCTCTTCAACGCGCAGCCGCAGTTCACGCCAAGCACAGCCTCGCCAGGCTCTACGATCTCGCCAGCCGGCGACGTCCGGGGGCGCTATTTCACCGCCGGCGTGCGCTTCGGCTACTAGGCCCCGACCGGCTCGGGTCGACGCGATCCGGGCCGGCCCTTTTCAATGTCGGCCGCCGCGAGGCGGCCGTTCGGAGATTGACCCAACGCCAATCGAGCTTTGCTGTTGTTGCGGCCACAGGGCGAGCGGCCGGCGGCCAGCCGAAGCGAGTGGGCTTGTTTGCGAACTGGCAGGCCGCGCATTTCACGCCGGTGCGATCCCCGCCTTGTCACGCGCAAGACCGAGCCTTCGGTCGAAGGTGGCCAGGGCGGAGCGAGAACGGATGGCCAGATCCAGGTAGGAGGCGTCGTAGGCGCTGAGGTCATGTTCTCGCGCCAGGCTGAACAGCTGCTCCTTGCGGTTCGCCAGGGATTCGCTCTGCGTCTGGATCGGCAAGGCGTCCAGGCGGGAGAGGAAATCCACCGCCTTGGCCACGCTGATGACGCCCCTCCGATGGCCGACGATCAAGGCGTTGAGCACTTCCAGATGCCAGAGTTCCGGAACCAGCGCCTCTTCCTCCGACAGGCGCGCCAGAAGGGCGCGAGCAGCGGCGGCCTCTGCGGGGTCCGCGCGTTCAAACACCCACGCCAGGGCGGCGGAGGCGTCG
>JAQGII010000263.1 GCA_028291305.1 Caulobacteraceae bacterium | reverse complement strand
GAAGACCTGCGGTCGGATGTGGCCTTCCTTCTCAAGGGTGTAGGGTTCGGAGGTCAGATACCCCTCCTGGATCGCCTTGCGGTCAGCCAGGAAGGTGGCGTTGTTGTGGGTGTATTTGCGCACCTGGGCGTCGGCGAAGCCGTAACGGGCCTTCAGCCAAGGCCAGAAGGTGGTCACCGCGGCATCCGACAGCAGGATCGGACGCCCCTTCATGTCGGCCAGGCCGGCGACACCCTGGCCGGGATGGGCGATCAGCACCTGCGGGTCCTTCTGCATGAAGGCAGCCACCGCCTTCACCGGCGCCTTCTCCTGCGCCAGGTTCATGACGATGAAGCTGTTGGAGCCCATGCCCATGTCCACCGCCCCGGCGGCCAGCAGCTGCGGCACGTTCACCGCCGGGCCGCCCTGCACGATGGTTACCGCCAGGCCGCGCCTGGCGTATTCGCCGGTGGCGAGGGCCTCGTAGAAGCCGCCGTGCTCGGCCTGGGCGCGCCAGTCGGTGGCGAACTTGATCGGCGTCTGCGCGGACGTGGGGGCCCCGGCCGTCTCCTGCCTGGGCGAACAGGCCGCCAGCAGCGCGGTCGCCACGGCCGCGAGCACCATCCCCCGACGTCTCATCCATGCCCCCTTTTCAAGCAAGGACCGACGTTAGGGCAGGCGCATCGGAATGTCGAAAAGCTTGAGCCTGCGATGCATGGAACACAGCATGGGCATTGGCGTTGAGCCCCCAGAAACGGGGGTTACGTCATGCCATTCGAAGCCTCACACGCGCAGTCTCCAGAGGCGCCGCAAGGCGCGCAGAGGCCGCGCCGCCATCACCGCCATCACCGCCCGGCCCTGACCCTGGGCGTTTTCCGACACGACGGTGAGTGGAAGATCTATTCCTCGTTCGAGCGCGCCGTCGCCTATCCCAACCGGGACCTGGCCGTGCAGGTGGCCGAAACGCGAGCGCTCGAGGCCGCCCGCCGCGGCGTCCGCGTGGAGCTGTTCATCCAGGACGAGAACGGCGAGCTGCGGCAGGCCGCCTTGGAGCTGCGCTAGAAAGCGCGACAGTTCTGCTCCGGCCGACCTGCCGCGCCCCGCTGTCTATTGTCCGTTGTAGCCCTGGCCGGCGTAGCCGTAGGGATAGGGGGTGTAGGGCTGGCCCTGGTAGGCCGGCTGCGGCGGCTGATATTGCGGCGGCGCCGGATAGGTCGGGGCGGGCTGCTGGTACTGCGGGGCCTGGTACTGCTGCTCGGTGTATTGCTGGGCCGGGTATTGGGGCGCCGGCTGGGCGTAGCCCCGCTGGTCCGCATAGGGCGGCTGGCCATAGCCGCCGTCGTTCCCGGCCTGGCGGCTGTCGGCGTAGGTCGGCTGCGGGGCCTGCGCCTGGGGCGGCGCTGCGGGTACGGTGTAGATCTTATAGGACGGCTGGACCGAGGCGTAGCGCTGGGTCGCCGCGGTGGCGTTGTCGTCGTCGTCCTGGTCCTGCGGCTGCAGGCCGGGCCGGCCATAGGCCCGCGCCTCTTCGGGGCCATAACCCTCGGCGCGCTGCAACTGGACCGGAGCGGGCGCCGGCAGGGCGCTGCCGGCGCCGTTGGCGGCGGCGGAGACGCAACTGGCGGTCTCGCCCACCGCGTGGCGGCCGGTGCAGTAGACGTCCTCGTACTGCGGACCGGCGACGGCCAGGCACTGGTTGAGGTTCATCTTGGCCATCTTCAGGCAGTCGGCGCTGGTGGCGTCGTGCAGCAGGCTCTCGAAGCTGGGCTCCTTGCCGTCGCCCGTACGTCCCATGATGGCGAGGGCCGCCAGGGCCAGGCCGCGCACCACGTCCGGCGCGCCGCTCGCGGTGTTGGCCACGGGGGTGGCATTGGGCGCGACCAGACTGTCCAGCAGGCGCTGCTTGGCCGGAACGGAGGCGGCGCGCGGCTGCACGGCGGCGTCCTTGGCCTCGGCCAGGACGCCCTGGGGATCGGACACCGGCGCCTTGGACCAGGGCTGGGCCTGCACGTCATAGGCGGCCTGGGTGATGCTCTTGCCGGCGGCCAGCAGGGCCGCGCCCTGGGCGCGCAGGGCGCCGGCCACGTCCGCGGCGGCTAGATCGGCCCCGCGCACGCTCAACACCGCCTGCGGAGAGGCCGTCAGCCGGTCGGCGAAGGCGGGGTCGCGGATGTTGCGCACGCCGTCCACGAAGTCCTGGTTGCGCAGGGCCAGCAACGCCGCATAGGCGACGATGCCTTCCTGCAGCTGCTGCGGCTGGTAGGCGGCGCCGGTCCTGACCGCCTTCTGCACGGCGGCGGCGTCCGCGAAGCGGGGGTCGATGGCGGTGGCGCGCCGCACATAGCTCTCATAGGCGCTGGCGGCGTCGGTGACGCGCCGGCCCAGCACGGCGAAGAAGGCGTTCTCGTCGGGCGTCAGTGTGGGAGCGGGCTTCGGGGGCGCGACCAGCGCCTTGACCACCTGGGACTCGACCCTGGAGGGCGCGGCCTGGGCCGACTCGGCGGCGTCCGGCGTGGGCGCGGCGGGGGCCATGGTCATGGTCATGGTCATGGTTGGCGGGGCCGCGGCATCGGCCGGCGCGGCGTAGACCGGGGCCTCGCGGACCTCGATCTGGGCGTGAGCCTGACCGGTCAGGCCCGCAAACAGCGCGGCCGCGGCGCAGCCGCTCAGCAACGACTTCATGGCAGACTTCACGGCGCATGCCCTCGGACGGACTTTCGGCCATGAAATACAGTAAAGATCGCGCCAACCGCGTTGTTTACCGGGCGAATAGTCGCAAAGACTACTCTACAGCACGGAACAAAAACGAAAAGAAAAATTTTTGAACAGATTAGTGACATTCGATATTGAACAAGCTTGGCGTTTTCCATTCTGAACGGGAGATGAACCAGGACCGCCTGCGACAACCCGCCGCAGTTTTGCCACATTTCAAAAAAGGGGTGGCGCCGCCGTTGCGCGGCTCAGGCGGCGGGGGCGACCCGGCGCGTGAAGGCGTGGCGGGCGGCCAGCAGGCCGCAGCCGGCGCCGGCGACCATCAGGCCGGTCATAGGCAGGGCCGTGCCGTTGGCCAGGAAGGCGATCAGGGCCGCGCCCAACGCGGCCGAAGCCATCTGCATGAAGCTCATCAGCGCCGCAGCCGTGCCGGCGACCGCCCCGTGGTCGCGCAGCGCCAGGACCGCGGACGGGCCGCCTACAAGTCCGTAGCAGGCCAGGAAGACGAACAGCGGCGGCAGCAGCAGCGGCAGGCTGACGTGGTGGGCGAGCGCCATCAACAGCATCAGAACGGCGGCGCAGCTCTGCACCGTGGCGGCGAACAGGATCAGCTGCTCCGGGCGGAAGCGCCGCATCAACTGGGGCGTGAACTGGGCGCAGCCGATGAAGCCGACGGCGTTGACCGCGAAGATCAGGCTGTAGACCCACGGGGGCGCCCCCAGCATGGTCATGAAGACGAAGGACGAGCCGGCGATATAGGCGATGAAGGCCGCCTGCATGCAGGCGGCGGTGAGCACGGCCCCCATGAAGGTGCGGTCCGCCAGCAGGCGGCGATAGACGCCGAGCGCGCCGGACAGGCGGCTGTCCGCGCGGGCGTGCTCGGGGCGGGTCTCGGGGATCATGAAGGTGAGGACGGCGCACAGCACGCCGAACCCGGCGGCGAACCAGAAGATGTCGCGCCACGACGCCACGGAGATCACGGCCGCGCCCAGGATCGGGGCCAGGATCGGGCTGACCCCCAGCACCAGCACGCGCAGGGCCAGGAGCCGCGCCGCCTGGGCTCCGGCGTAGATGTCGCGCACGATCGCCGCGCCGATGGCCATGCCCGCCCCCGCGCCCAGCCCCTGCAGCCCGCGGCCAACGATCAGCACATCCACGCTCCGCGCCAGGGAACAGGCGATCGAGGCGGCGATATAGAGGGCCAGTCCCGCCAGGATCGGCCGGCGCCGGCCCAGCCGGTCGGACAGGGGCCCGTAGATGGGTTGGCCGATGGTCAGGCCGATAAAGAAGCTCATCAGGCTCATCTCGGCATGACCCTGACCGGCGTGCAGGTCGCGGGCGATAGCCGGCAGGGCCGGCAGGTACATGTCGATCGCCAGCGGCCCGGCCGCGCTCAGGGCCCCCAGCACGAGCGCGAAACGGGTCATGGTCTTGTCCAAGGGCTCTCCTGGTTGGGCGTGACGCGACCGGCACTAGGCCGCTGCGCATCGCATATCAAGACGCGCCGCGCCGCGGTCGATCGGAGCGCGCGCCGGCAAGACGGCCGCCGCTGTGGCGCAATGCAGATGCCGGGCCGCAGCTAAGCTTTTTGCACTGACCCGCGAAGAAACGCTTGGCGAATTTGAAGCAAAGCTTGCCTAATCCCCGCCGCCCAACGGGAGTTCCTCAACGATGTATCTAAAATTCAACGGTGACCCCATTGCGGAAACGGGGCCAACGGACGGGGCTCAACTGTGGGGACAGCCGAGCGCGGAAACCCTCACCGGCACGGATGGCAACGACATCCTCAATGGCCAGGGCGGCGATACGCTGCGCGGGGGGCGGGGCGACGACACCTATTATCTGAACAGCGACGGCAACACCGTGCAGGAGGCGCCGGGCGAAGGCATCGACACCGTCTCCACCTTCATGAGCTACGCCCTGCCCGACAATGTGGAGAACCTGACCGTCTCCGGCGACGGCCTGACCGCCACCGGCAACAACCTGGACAACCTGATCAAGGTCGGCGACGGCCGCAACATGACCCTGTTCGGCGGGCGCGGGAACGATGTCCTGGTCGGCGGCGCGGGCAACGACACCTTCGTGGTGCAGGCGGACGGCGGGACCGCGGCGATCTACAACTGGCATGCGGGCGACAAGCTGCGCCTGATCGGCAGTCCGCTGCATACCTTCGGCGACGTGCAGGCGGCCATGAGGCAGGTCGGCGCGGACGTGGTGATCCAGGACCTCATCGACCACATCGTCATCCGCAACACCCAGATCAGCCAGTTGAGCGCGGCCGACTTCGATCTGGGCGTGACGCAGTCAGCGCTCGGCGCCCTGACGTTCGACGACGAGTTCAACGCGCTCAACCTGTGGAACGGCGCCACCAATCCCCATGGGGTCTGGACCGACTACTATGGCCAGGCAGGGATCGGCAATCTGGGCAGCTACACCCTGACCAGCAACGGGGAGCAGCAGGTCTACGTCGGACCGGACTTCCAGGGGGCCTCCGACCACAACCTCAACGAGATGCCGTTCGCCTTCTTCGCTCCCGGCGTCCTGACCATCCGCGCCCAGGCGGTCGACCCGTCGCCCGACAACTGGAACTACGGCTACACATCCGGCGTGCTGACGACCAAGAACTCGTTCTCCCAGACCTACGGCTACTTCGAGATCCGGGCCAAGCTGCCCGACCATGAGGCCGGCGCCTGGCCCGCGTTCTGGCTGGTGCCCGCCGATGGCTCGTGGCCGCCGGAGTTGGATGTGATGGAAGAGCGCGGCGACAACGCCAGCCAGGTGTTCGTCACGGCGCACAGCCAGGCCGGCGGCGAGCACACGGCGGTCGGCTCGCCGGTCCTGGTGGGACCCAGCGGCGACGGCTTCCATACCTACGGCGTCATGTGGACCCCTACCGACCTGACCTGGTACGTCGATGGCAGCCAAGTGTTCCACACCGCCACGCCGGCGGACATGAACAAGCCGATGTACATGATCGTCAACCTGGCGGTGGGCGGCTTCGGCGGCGACCCGCACGGGTGGGCGGCGGCCGACATGCAGATCGACTATGTGCACGCCTACGCCCTGCCCGGCCAGGGGGGCGCCACGGCTGCGGCCGCCGCACCGGCGCCGGCGCCTGCGCCGCCCGCCGACGCCGCCATCGTGGACACCGCGGCCTCATCCTTCGACTGGAACTCAAGCTGGTACTTTTGAGGGCGTTCGGCGAGGAGCGCAGGAAGGAGGTTACAGGACCTTCCGCGGAGGCTAGGCTGCGTCAGCGATTCCACCCAACGGGAGAAACAAGATGGCCGAACCCGCGAAAAAGCCGAACGCTCTGCAGCAGCCCCTGCAACCCTCGCCCGAACTGGCGGCCGTTGTTGGCTCCGCCAAGCTCGCCCGCGGCGAAGTGGTTTCCAAGATGTGGGAATACATCAAGAAGAACAACCTGCAGAACCCTGCGAACAAGCGCGAAATCCTCGCCGACGCCAAGCTGAAGCCGGTTTTCGGCGGCAAGGACGCGGTCAGCATGTTCGAAATGAACAAGCACCTCGCCAAGCACCTGAGCTAGTCTTCCAAGGCCACCGAGAGGCTCGCGGCGTTCGCGCTTCGAGCCTCTCGGTCGTCGTTGCGATCCGCCGCCGGATCGCCCCCTCGCCGCATTTACGAGCGAGACTTCAGCGCCCCAGCCGGGCGCTTTTTTGCCGTTGTGGCGCATTCGCCGATCCGAACATACGCAAAAGGCCCGACCGGTTGAGGATCGGGCCTTCCGCGTTCGTGGCGCGCGAGCGCTATTTCTTCTTGGCCGCGGCCTTGGCGGCCATGTGCGGCTTGGCGGCCTGCAGCTCGATCTCGACGAGTTGGCCGGGACCCACCAGCGAGGCCACCTGCATGGTGACGCGGGCGGGCTTGTTGGGCTGGTCGGCCGTGCCGAACTTGGTGGTGTAGGCGGCCATCATGCCGGCGAAGTCCATCTTGCCGCCCAGGTCGGGGTCGCCGACCAGGTAGACGCGCATCATCACCGCGTCGCCGAAGCCCATGCCGTGCTCCTTCAGCGCATCTTCCAGGCGGGCCAGGACGCCGAGGGTCTGGGTCTTGGTGTCGCCGTAGGAGGCCTTGGTGCCCTTGGGGGCGGCGGGATCGATCACCGGCGGGGTCATGCCGGAGACGTAGAAGGTGTCCGAACCGGCCGGGACGAACACCGCCGAGGCGATAGCGGCCTTGGCGTCGCCCACATGGACGATCTGGGCGTTGGCGGCGCCGGCGCCGGCGGTGGCGATCGCGGCGGAAGCGGCGAGCAGGGCGAGGGTCTTCATTGGACAGCTCCTTTTTGGTGGTCCGGTTAGTGGACGGTGGTGCTCTTGGGGGGCGCGGCCGCGGCGCCCGCGCGGATGGCCGCGACCTCGGCGGGCGCTACCGGGCCGGCGGTATTGCCCCAGGCCGAGCTGAGGATGGCGGAGAGGGCGACGTCGTCCAGGTGGCCCTCGAACGCCGGCATGCCGCCGCGCCCGTTGAACCCGGTGGCGATCCGGCCGGCGGCGTCCGTACGTTCGTCCATGCTGGGCCCCCGCCTTGTTCTGTTGCGTCCATTAGCGAGATCGGACCGGCGCCGTGAAGCGCGCGCCGGGGCGCGCCGCAGCATCCGGTCCGGTTTGCCGCAATAGTAGCCACCGCTGCGGCTTTCTCGGACTGACAGCGCCTGTCCGCCGCACGTCAGCGGCATGCGGCTGCGGGCCGCCTCGTCCGCCACGCGGCCAGGGCGCCGCCGTGCTGGGCGCCGGCGGCGGCGATCACCTGCTCCTCGGTCACGCCGAGCGCCTGGCGGCGTTCCTCCAGATGGGCGAAGGCGGCCTTCTCGTCGGCACAGTCCTGAAGGATGGCGTCGGGATCGTCCCCCTGTTGGCTGACGTGCGGCGGGCCTGCGGCGGCCGGGTTCTTCAGGTCGAAATCCAGTTGCGCGGCGGCGTTGATCCAGGCGCCCAGGGCCGCGCCGGCCAGGAAGCCGGGCGACGGTTCGCGCGCCTGGCGTTCCTGGCGCACGGCGGGTTCTTCGCTGGAGGAGGGGCCGACCATGGCCAGGGCCCGGCGCAGGTCCGCCTGGGCGCCGGGCTCAAGCTCGGCCGCGCGGGCCATGGGCGCGCCCAGCACCGAGAGGGCCGCGAGCGCCAGGACCAGCGACGACGGGCGCGATCTGGGAGCGACCAGGCCCGTCGTCATGGCGATCAGTGGAAAGGCAGGCCGGCTTGGGTGTCGGGGGGCGCGGGCGCCCCGCGGACCGCTGCGACGGTCGCCGCGTCGAGGGGCGCGGCCGTGTTGCCCCAGGACGACCGGACGTAGCTCAGGATGGTGGCGACCTGGGCGTCCGACAGGTCTTCGCTGAAGTTCGGCATGCCGCCGCGCCCGTGCGTCACCACATAGGCGGGCCCCTTGGGGTCGCCCTGCACGAACTTGTTGCCGGCCAGGGCGGGGAAGGCGCCCGGGACGCCCTGGCCCATGGGTTGGTGGCAGGCTGCGCAATTCTGGGCGAACTGGGCGGCGCCGTCCTGAGCGAGGGCGGAGCCGGCCGTGGCGAGCGCGCCGATCAACGCGCCCGCCGTGACAAGAACTCTGACCCCCATGCTTAAGCCGCCGAAGCCCGGGCGTGCAGCTTGGCGATCTGTTGCCAGGCCGATTCGATACCGCCTT
>JAQGII010000240.1 GCA_028291305.1 Caulobacteraceae bacterium | reverse complement strand
CCAAGGCCGTGACGATGAAGGAGATCGAGAATTTCCGGCAGTGGGGCTCGAAAACCCCCGGCCACCCGGAATACGGCCACACCCCCGGCGTGGAGACCACCACCGGACCCCTCGGCCAGGGCCTCGCCACCGCCGTCGGCATGGCCATGGCCGAGCGTCACCTGAACGCCCGCTTCGGCGACGCGCTGGTGGACCACCGCACCTGGGTGATCGCCGGCGACGGCTGCCTGATGGAGGGCGTCAGCCACGAGGCCATCTCGATCGCGGGGCGCTTCCGGCTGAACCGGCTGACCGTGCTGTTCGACGACAACAACACCACCATCGACGGCGAGGCAACCATCTCGGAGACCGGCGACCAGGTCGCCCGCTTCAAGGCCGCCGGCTGGGCCACCCGGACCGTCGACGGGCACGACCACGGCGCCATCCGCCGGGCCATGGCCTGGGCGGTCAAGCAGGACCGGCCGACCTTCATCGCCTGCAAGACCAAGATCAGCAAGGGCGCGGGCCCCAAGGAAGGCGATCCGCACAGCCACGGCTACACCCTGTTCGACGACCAGATCGCCGACGCCCGCCTGGCCATGGGCTGGACCGCCCCGCCCTTCGTCGTCCCCGACGAGGTGCTCAAGCCCTGGCGCGCGGCCGGCAAGCGCGGCGCCCGGACGCGCAAGCAGTGGCAGGCGGCGGTGGCCGGCTCCCCGCTGGGCGCGGAGTTCAGGCGGGCCGTGGCCGGGGACCTGCCGGCGGGCGCCTTCGAGCGGCTCGACGCCCATGTCGCCGACCTGATCGCCCATCCGGCGGCCGAGGCCACCCGGGTGCTGTCGGGCGCGGCCCTGGCCGCCCTGGTCCCCGCCATCCCCGAGATGATCGGCGGTTCGGCCGACCTGACCGGATCGAACAACACCTACGTCAAGGGCGCCAAGGACTTCGATTGGCCCGACTACGACGGCCGCTACGTCCACTACGGCGTGCGCGAGCACGGCATGGCCGCGGCCATGAACGGCATGGCCCTGCACGGCGGGGCGATCCCCTTCTCCGGCACCTTCCTGGTGTTCTCCGACTACAGCCGCCCGGCCATCCGCCTGGGCGCGCTGATGGGCGTGCGCGTGGTGCATGTGATGACCCACGACTCCATCGGCCTGGGCGAGGACGGCCCGACCCACCAGCCGGTGGAGCATCTGGCGTCCCTGCGCGCCATGCCCAACCTGCTGGTGTTCCGCCCCGGCGACGGGGTCGAGGCGGCCGAATGCTGGCGCCTGGCCCTGGAAAGCCGCACCGCGCCCTCGATCATGGCCCTGTCGCGGCAGAAGACCGCCGCCGTTCGCGTCTCCGCCGCCGAGAACCTGTCGGCCAGGGGCGCCTATGAGCTGGTCGCCGCCTCCGGCCCGGCCCGGGTGACCCTGTTCGCCTCCGGCACCGAGGTCGGCATCGCGGTTGAGGCGCAAAAGGCCCTGGAGGCCGAGGGCGTGCCCACCCGCGTCGTCTCAACCCCCTGCTGGGAGCTGTTCGACAGGCAGAGCGCCGCCTATCGGGCGCAGACCATCGGCCAGGCTCAGGTCAGGGTGGCGGTGGAAGCCGGCGTGCGCCAGGGCTGGGAGCGGTTCATCGGCGAGGCCGGCGCCTTCGTCGGCATGAGCAGCTTCGGCGCGTCCGCCCCCTATCAGGTGCTCTACGAGAAGTTCGGCATCACCGCCGCCGCCGTCGTGGCCGCGGCCAAGGCCGGACTGCCGGCCTAGCGTCATGCGCCTCGGCACGCCCCTCTCGTCCACCGCGGTCAAGGTGATGCTGCTGGGCTCGGGCGAGCTCGGCAAGGAAGTGGCCATCGAGCTGCAGCGGCTGGGCTGCGAGGTGATCGCGGTCGACCGCTACGCCGACGCGCCGGCGCATCAGGTGGCCCACCGCAGCCACGTCATCGCCATGACCGACGCTGGCGCCCTGCGCGCCCTGGTGGAGGCCGAGCGGCCGCACCTGATCGTGCCGGAGATCGAGGCCATCGCCACCGACGAGCTGGCCCGCATCGAGGCCGATGGCCTGGCCGTGGTCATCCCCACCGCCCGCGCCACCAAGCTGACCATGAACCGCGAGGGCATCCGCAGGCTGGCCGCCGAGGAACTGGGCCTGCCCACCTCCCCCTTCGCCTTCGCCTCCAGCGAGGCGGAGCTGGCGACGGGCGCCGCGGCCGTGGGGTTCCCCTGTTTCGTCAAGCCGGTGATGTCGTCCTCGGGCAAGGGCCAGAGATATGTCGAGACGCCGGACCAGATCGCCGCCGCCTGGCGCTACGCCCTGGAGGGCGGCCGGGTCGAGCAGGCGCGGGTGATCGTCGAGGGCCGCATCGCCTTCGACTTCGAGATCACCCTCCTGACCGTCCGCTCGATCGGCGCCGACGGCCAGGTGCGCACCGACTTCTGCGCACCGATCGGCCACCGCCAGGTCAAGGGCGACTATGTGGAAAGCTGGCAGCCCCAGGCGATGAGCCCGGCGGCGCTGCAGGCCTCGCGCGACATCGCCGGCACGGTCACGGCGTCGCTCGGGGGCCTCGGCCTGTTCGGCGTGGAGCTGTTCGTCAAGGGCGACCGGGTGTGGTTCTCCGAAGTCAGCCCGCGGCCGCACGACACCGGCCTGGTGACCCTGGCCACCCAGACCTTCAGCGAATTCGCCCTGCACGCCCGCGCCATCCTCGGCCTGCCGGTGGACGCCAGCCTGCGCGAACCCGGGGCCAGCGCGGTGATCTACGGCGGCATGGACGCCACGGGGATTGCCTTCGAGGGCGTGGCCGAGGCCCTGGCGGTGGAGGGCGCCGACCTGCGCCTGTTCGGCAAGCCGGAGAGCTTCGAGCGCCGCCGGATGGGCGTCGCCCTGGCGCGGGCGGGCGACGTCGACACGGCGCGGACGCGCGCGCGGGAGGCGGCGGCCAAGGTGCGGCCGGTGAAGGTTTAGGGGCTCTCGTGCTCCCCCGCTTGCGGGGGAGCTGGCGCGAAGCGCCTGAGGGGGCATTGACTGGGCGCTGCCACCGGCAATGCGCCGGCACACCCCCTCCCCCGCAAGCGGGGGAGGACGCCATGGCGCTAGACCGCCTGTTCCAGCCCATCCAACCCCTGTTCCCTCACCTTGCGGTAGAGGGTCGAGCGGCCGATGCCCAGGCGGCGGGCCACTTCCGACATGTGGCCGGAGTAGAGCTCGATGGCCAGTTGGATCAGGTCGTGCTCGATGTCGTCCAGCTTGCGCAGGTGGCCGCGGTCGTCGAGCACGCGCACCGGCGCCTCCTTGGGCAGCTCGGCCATGATCTGCTCGGCGCTCAGCACCGGCACCGACCCGCCCTCGGAGATCGGCGGCGTCAGGCCCGACACGGCAGGGAAGTCGTAGGGCTGCAGGTAGGGCGCTTCGGACAGCACAATGGCGCGATAGACCGCGTTCTCCAGCTGGCGCACGTTGCCGGGCCAGTCGTGGTGGGTCAGCAGGGCCACGGTCTCGGGGCTGGCGCCCACCACCCGCTTGCCCTCTTCGACGTTGAAGCGGCGCACGAAGTGGGCGACCAGGGCCGGGATGTCCTCGCGCCGGTCGCGCAGGGGCGGCGTGTCCACCGGGAACACGTTCAACCGGTAGTAGAGGTCTTCGCGGAAGGCCCCTTCCTTCACCGCCTGGGCCAGGTCGCGGTTGGTGGCCGAGACGATGCGCACGTCCACCCGCACCGAGCGCTTGGCGCCGATCGGGTCGATCTCGCTCTCCTGCAGCGCGCGCAGCAGCTTGACCTGGACGTCCAGCGGCAGTTCGCCGATCTCGTCCAGGAACAGGCAGCCGCCGTTGGCTTCCTGGAACTTGCCCAGGTGCTTGTCGGTG
>JAQGII010000196.1 GCA_028291305.1 Caulobacteraceae bacterium | reverse complement strand
CGCCATTGGCGAAATCGGCGATCTGCTGCAGACGTTCAACGCCATGTTGCGGATCGCCCAGATCGAACATGGCGAGCGCCGCGCGGGCTTCACCACGGTCGACCTAGCCGTGATCGCCCAGGATGTGGTGGAGTTCTACGAGCCGGCGGCGGAGAAGAAGGCGATCCGGCTGTCATGGGTCGCGCCGCCTCATGGCGTCGAGATGCAAGGCGACCCGAGCCTGCTGTTCGAGGCGGTCGGCAACCTGGTCGACAACGCCATCAAGTTCACTCCGGAGCACGGACAGGTGACGGTCAGCGTGGACCGCGGCGGAATCGCCGTGCGCGACGACGGGCCGGGCATCCCGCCCGAGGAGGTCGAGGCCATGCTTACCCCCTTCCGACGGGGCGAGGGCAGCCGACAGTCCCCGGGCAACGGGCTGGGCCTCACCCTCGTGCAGTCGGTGGCGCGCCTGCATGCCCTCGATCTGGTCGTCGAAGCGACCGAGCCGGGATGTTCGGTGTCCCTGGCGATCCCCCCGCCGGAAAGGGTTGAGGCGAACCCGAGCTGACGCCTCGTCAGTTCGGCAGCTTCAAAACCGCCTTGGCGCCGCCCAGGTCGCTGTCGGCCAACACGACGGTTCCCCCGTAAAGTTCGACGAGGTCATGGACTATGGTGAGCCCCAAGCCACTGCCCGCGGCGCGCTCGTCCAGCCGCTCGCCCAGTCTGAACACGTCCAGCCGTTTCGAGATCGGTATGCCGGGGCCATCGTCCTCGACGATCAGGCTGGCCGCCCCGCCGGCGTCCGAGGTGGCGCTGACCTTCACCTGGCGCGCGGCCCATTTGGCGGCGTTGTCGACCAGGTTCGCCAGCATTTCGTGGAGGTCGTCCGGATCGCACAAGACCGTCAAATCCGGAGGTATTTCGTTGGCGAAAATCAAATTCCGCTCTGCATGCAGACGACCGACAGCGGCAAATATCTGACCCGCCACGGCGGCAGGCGCAACCTGCGTCCCTATTCCAGCACGGCTGGCCGCCGCCCGGGCCCGGGCGATCTGGTAGTCGATCTGTCGAGCCATTGCCCGGCATTCGAGAAGGATGGCGGCGGCGGCCTCGGTGCGACCGTCTTCGGCCAGACGTTGCGCTTCCGCGCTCATCACCGCCAGCGGCGTGCGCAAGGCATGCGCCAGATTGCCGGCCTGGGCCCGAGCCCGCTGGATCATCTCCCGGTTGGCGAGAATGACTTCGTTCAGGTCGCTCACCAGCGGCTGCACCTCGCTGGGAAAGTCCCCGGGAAGGCCGTCGGCCTGTCCGGCGCGGACCCGGGCCAGGGCCACGCGCAATCGGCGCAGGGGCTGAAGGCCAAACCAGACCTGCGCGGTCGCCGCCCCGAAAAGACCGACCGCGACAATCGCCAGGGACCCGGTCAGGGATCGTTCGAACTGGGCGATGATGCGCTTGAGATTGCCGTCGTCCGCGCCGACGACGAAGCGCATGTCCTGCCGAGGATCGCCGGTGGGCGCGGACGTCTGGGCAAACACCAGTTGCTCTTGCGAATGCTCGACCTTGGCGCGCTCCTGGACGGTGGCGCCGGGCCCCGCCACGATGTTGCGGCCCTCCAATGACGGCGATCGCAGGATCGGCGCTCCCCCCCGCCAGATCTCCCAATAGTAGCCCGATCCCGGGACGGCGAACCGGGGGTCGCTCACCGGCCTCAGCAGCATGCCCCTATTGTCCTGGTCAAAGACGAGCAGGCTCTGCAGTTCGGTGAGGTGGTCGTTCAGCTCATGCGTGAATTGATCGGTCACATGGCCGCGGAACAAGGTGGACACGGCCGTTCCGGACAAGGCCAAGCCTATCGACACCCAGAGCACGGCGCCGACCACCAAGCGGGCCTGTAGACTTTTCCAGCCGAGGTCGAGCTTCATTCGAAGCGATACCCCATCCCCCGGTAGGTGCGGATGACGTCCCTGCCGAGTTTGCGACGCAGGCGGCCAACGTAGACCTGGATGCCGTTGGATTGGCGCGGGCTGTCCATGTCGTAGACGTGGTCGGCGATCTCAGGCTCCGAAACGATCCGGCCCGGTCGCTGCATGAGGTAGTGGAGGATGCGCAGCTCCTGAGCGGTCAGGTCAACGGTCTTGCCGCCGACCAACACCGAGCCTTCCGACGGCCGCAACTCGATCGCTCCGCGCCGAAGGACCGGGTCGGCGCGCCCGTGGCGACGACGGATGAGGGCGTGCAGCCGCGCCGCAATTTCCCCCGCTTCGACGGGCTTGCCGACGTAGTCGTCGGCGCCGGCGTTCAGGCCCTCCACCTTTTCGGTCCAGGCGTTGCGGGAGGTCAGGATCAACACCGGGTGTTCTATGCCTCGCGCCCGCCAATACTTGAGGATGTCCAGGCCGCTGATGTCGGGCAGACCCAGGTCCAGTATGACGGCGTCGTAGGCTTCGGTGCGGCCCAGTTCGCGCCCGTCCTGGCCATTGCGGGCCCAGTCCACGGCAAAGTCGCCGGCTTCCAGCGCGCTGCGCAGACGGGTGGCGAGACCGGCCTCGTCCTCAATGAGCAGAATGCGAATGTGGCCCTCCGCCTCCGGAGCCGCGGCTCCACCGCCTGTTGCGCCTGTTCGAAAGCGATTCAGTTTGGGCTACAATTAGAACGTATGGAAAGCCTGGGCTGCCGGCAAAGCTCTTCAGGTCCATTTCAGATTGGCCTGCGATCAGGGCTCATGCAAAGCGATGTCCAACCCCTTCCTGGCTATGCCGTCAACTCGGCGGCTGATCGGCCGGGCCTCCTGCCTCGATGGGCGAGAGTCGCAGCCGCGGCGGCGCTCGGCCTGGCGCTCGCCGCCGGCGGGCGGGGCGTCGCGACGGCGAGCCAGTTCGATTCCCTGTTCCCTTCGCCGGCCAACCTGCCGCCCAGCGCCGCGGTCGAGCCGCTCGCCACGCCGATGGAGTACCGCAGCGAGAACGGCCAGCTGTCCGTCACCCTGGAGGCGCGCGCCGACCCGGTGATGCTCGGCAGGTTCAAGGTCGAGGGCGCCACCTATAACGGCGTCTACGGCGGCCCCGTGCTGCGGCTCAAGCCGGGCGACGTGCTTCATCTGCGCCTGGTCAACCATTTGGCGCAGGCCACCAACATCCACTTTCATGGCCTGGCGGTCTCGCCGCAGGGCCATGGGGACAACGCCATGCATATGGTCGGGCCTGGCGAGACCTGGGACTACGAGATCGCGATCCCCAAGACCCATGCGCCCGGCGTCTACTGGTTCCACACCCACGCTCACAGCTTCGCCGAGCGCCAGCTGATGGGCGGTCTCAGCGGCACCTTGATCATCGATGGCTTCCAGGACGAGGTCCCGGCGACGCGGTCGCTCAAGGAGCGGTTGTTCGCCCTGAAGGAGTTTTCGCCGGACAGGAAGGGCAACATCAACCAGGTGCCCAAGCCGAACAACTTCGTGATCAAGACGATCAATGGGCAGCTGATGCCCCGGATAGACATCCGGCCGGGCGAGACCCAGCTGTGGCGCTTCAGCGACCAGACGGCCAACACCTACTTCCGCCTGGCGTTGGACGGCCACGCCTTCACCGTGGTGGGTCGCGACTCGCGCCCGGTCGTCCATCCCGAAACCGTGCGAGAAGTGATGATCGGCCCGAGTCAGCGGATGGACGTGCTGGTCACCGCGGGCGCCGCCGGGGCCTACAAGCTGGTCGCCGAGCGCACATTCACCGGGCCCATCGGCGACCAGTTCGCCAGCCAGAACATGGCGCTGATGGTTTCGCGGCCCGATCCCTCGCAACCCCCTCCGGCGCCGCTCGCTCCGCTCACGGTCAAGGCCGGCGTCGAGATCCCCATCCCGGGCGACCACATCGACGCGCAGCGGCTGGTGTCGTTTTCCGAGGACCCGGTGACCGGGCTGTTCTTCATCAACCACGCGACGTTCGATCACGAGCGGGTGGACGTGAAGGTGCCGCTGGGCAACATCGAGGAGTGGACGATCCGCAACGCGTCGGCAGAGCTCCACGTCTTCCACATCCACCAGGTCGGGTTCCAGGTGCTGAGCGTCAGCGGCAAGCCCGTACCGTTCGACGGGCTGCAGGACACGGTGAACGTGCCGATCCACGGCGAGGTGAAGATCCGGCTGGCCTTCACCGATCCGACCATCATCGGGCGCTTCATGTTCCACTGCCACATCCTCGAGCACGAGGACAAAGGCATGATGGCCCAGATCGAGGTCTACGACCCAAAGGTTGGACCGATGCCTGACGGTCCCATGGACATGACGGGAATGGAACACGCGCACATGGGCGGCGCCGAGAGCCAATCCTCCACCGCGACGAGCAACGGAAACACGGCGCATGCATCTCACGACTGATACAGGGCTGCGCCTGGGCCGCGCCCTGCTCGCCGGGGGCGTGATCGCCCTGGCCGCCGCTTCCCTGGCCATGGCGCAGTCGTCGATCATTCCCGGCCAGGCGAGGGCGACGGGCCAGACGCCGCCGCCCGGCCCGCCGGAGGCTTCGGACGACAGCGGCTGGCCGAAGCTCGGCCTCAGCACCGTCGCCAGCCTCGAATACGCGGGGATGGGGGCCCCCAACGGGCCCACCCGGGGGCCGGACGTGAACTTCCGCCTGGACTCGACCTTCCTTGCCGAGTTCACCGACACCCTGTCCGTGGACGGCCTCTTCCAGGTCAAGTCCCGCTCGCCGCTCTCGTCGCAGGATCCCAACCGCGAGCTGTTCATCAACCAGGGCGCCGGCCGCAACGAGGGCGGCAAGATGAAGGAGCTCTACGTCCGCTACGGCGACTACCGCATCGGCAAGTTCGTCCAGGATTTCGGCCGCGCCTACGCCTTCCTGGCGACGCCCTTTGCCGCGGACTTCATCGAAGAGCCGGAACAGGGCTACGAGCCCGCCGACATGATCGGCGTGGAGAGGATCCACGTGTTCGGCAACGAAAACGGCGGCTGGCGCCAGCTGTCGGTGTCCGCCTTCATGGTCGACCGGACATTCCTGCACCAGAGCCTGGGCTACAACGAGGGCATGATCCACCTGCAGGCTGGCGGCGTGGGCAATACGCGCTATCCGGAAAACCTGATGGTGACCTATGACGTCATCAACAAGCCCGTGGGGCGCTGGGGGCAGCTGACCTATCAGGCGAGCGTCATCCGCTACGGCAAGAGTTACGGCGCACAGCGGGGCGAGTTGTGGAGCACGCTCGGCGGCGACCTGAGCATCCCGATCCACGGTTCGGTCGAAGACACGCTGCGGGGCCACTATTCGCAGCTTCGCCTCTATGTCGAAGGCGCGCGGCGGGACAACTTCAACGGGATCGCCGGCCGGACGCGCAACTACCTGAGCGGCTCGGCGGAGTATATGGATGGGCCGCTGGTCTTCACCTTGACCACCAGCCAGCGCTGGACCACGGACCGCATCGAACCCTTGCTGAAGGACGAGCTCTATACCGCCAGCATTGGCTACACCCTCCCGTCCCAGACGGTCGCCGCGATCAGCGTCGGCCAGGAAAGGGTGGCCGATCGCCAGGGCGTGTATGCGGGCGTTCGCTTCACCCAGACCTTGACCACCTGCAGCCGGTGCCTTGCCAAAGGGCGCTACTACTAGGTGAAGCGGCTTCGGCCTGGCGCCTGCCGTCGTCCGTGGCTCGGATGGCCCCGGTCAGGTCTCGGGATCGGCGTGCGGCCGGCAAACTGACGGGCGTCGGGGGACGTGGTCCCGACGTCCTGGAGACGAGTCTGGCGCAACGTCGCCGCCGGACCGCATCCGGCATGCCGTTTGGCTTTATTGCCGGTTCACGCTTAGCATCCGGAAAGTCTTGACCGCGGCTCACCCCGGGGCGTCGGCTCCGGAAAACATGCGCGCACGCAGAGGTAAAAACTCGCCAATCTAACGTCCGACATAAATATGTATACTGTAATATAGTACGATATAAATCGTGGGATTTTTGAATATTGAAGCTCGTTATATCTTTGTAGTTGCCCGTTAAAAGTGCGGGTGATAGCGATTTCTCACGGATTTTTTTGCTGGTTACCCATAACTGTGGGAGCCGGACGTCTGCTGGGAGGACGCAATGAGATATTATTCAGCGGCTTTGGCTGCTGGCGCGCTGGTGTTGGCGGCAGCCGGGCCGGCCTCCGCGGCAAAGTCGGACCTGAACGGCGTCTGGCTTCCCACCGACCGCAATATCCTGATCGTGGCCCGGCCGCGGAACAGGGAGGTAGCGCCCGGCGACGCGCAGGGCGGCGGCGGAGCGGCCGGTGGCGCGCAGCGCGGCGGCGGAGGGCGCGGAGGCGCGCCTCCCCCCGGGACCATCCCGCCCTATAAGCCCGATTGGGCGGCCCGCTATCAGGCCACCGTGGCCGACAGCCGCGTCGGCAAGATCACGGTGGATCCGACCGCGAAGTGCCTGCCCCCGGGCATGCCGCGGGCCATGACCACTATCTTCCCCATCGAGTTCTCGGTCGAGCCGAACCGGGTGCTGATGCTGTTCGAGATTGGCGGCGTGCGCTGGGTCTGGACGGACGGGCGCAAGCATCCGTCCGCAGACGACCTGGAACCGACGTTCATGGGCGACTCGATTGGTCATTGGGAGGGGGACACCCTGGTCGTGGACACCGTCGGCCTGCGCGAGGACACCGTCTTCGACGCCTCGGGCGCTCAGCACAGCGACAAGATGCACGTCGTCGAGCGCATCCGCCTGCTCTCGCCGGACAAGCTGGAAGACCGGATAACCGTCGATGACCCGGTGGCGTTCACCAAGCCCTGGGAGGCCACCCACACCTACGACCGCAAGCGTGGCTGGCAGATCATGGAATACATCTGTGAGGAGAATAACCGGGGGATAAACCCCGACGGCAGCGACGCCCCTGGCAAGTAGGTCGGGCCAGGCTGCCCGGCGCCATCCGGTCGGCGCGGGCGGGGGCCGCGGCCCGGGAGACGCCACCTTGAACCGCGGTCCGAACGGGCCGCGGTTTTCCTTTTTTGGGTTCAGGCTTTCCGGAAAAAAGCGGCGGCGGTGGGGAGGCCCACCGCCGCCGCGCCAACTCAGCTGATGGCGTAGCTCCTGGCGTAGCTCAGGGATCCTTCCGGATTCCAGCGCCAGGACTTGAAGTAGCTCCACAT
>JAQGII010000182.1 GCA_028291305.1 Caulobacteraceae bacterium | reverse complement strand
CACCGACCTTGACCCGCTGCGCTTCAACCTGCTGTTCGAGCGGTTCCTCAACCCCGAACGCGTATCGATGCCCGACTTCGACATCGACTTCTGCCAGGAGGGTCGTGACCGGGTTATTGACTATGTCCGCAACGAATATGGCGGCGACCGGGTCGCCCAGATCATCACCTTCGGCACCCTGCAGGCCCGCGCGGTGCTGCGCGACGTCGGCCGCGTCCTGCAAATGCCGCTGGGGCTGGTCGACCGGCTCTGCAAGATGGTGCCCAACAACCCGGCCGCGCCCACCACCCTGGCCCAGGCCATCGAGATCGAGCCGCGCCTGAAACAGGCCCGCGACGAGGACGCCTCGGTGCGCAACCTGCTGGAGGTGGCCCTGCGGCTGGAGGGCCTGTACCGCAACGCCTCGACCCACGCCGCAGGCCTGGTCATCTCCGACCGGCCGCTGACCGAGCTGGTGCCGCTCTACCAGGACCCGCGCTCGGAGCTGCCGGCCACCCAGTTCAACATGAAGTGGGTCGAGTCGGCCGGGCTGGTGAAGTTCGACTTCCTGGGCCTGAAGACCCTGACCGTGCTCGACCGGGCGGTGCGCCACCTGCACAAGCGCGGCGCCGGCATCGACCTGGACGCGCTGCCCTACGAGGACGTGGCCAGCTACGAGCTGATGAGCTCGGGCCAGACGGTCGGGGTGTTCCAGCTGGAAAGCCAGGGCATGCGCGACACCCTGCGCAAGATGCGGCCCAGCTCCATCGAGGAGATCACCGCCCTGATCTCCCTCTATCGGCCCGGCCCGATGGACAACATCGACACCTTCGTCGACTGCAAGTTCGGGCGGAAGCCCGTCGACACCCTGCATCCCTCGCTCGAGCCGGTGCTGCGCGAGACCTACGGCGTCATCGTCTACCAGGAACAGGTGATGCAGATCGCCCAGATCCTGGCCGGCTATTCGCTGGGCGAGGCCGACCTGCTGCGCCGCGCCATGGGCAAGAAGAAGAAGGAGGAGATGGACCAGCAGAAGGCCCGGTTCGTCTCCGGCGCCGCCGAGAAGGGCGTGCCCGAGGCCCAGTCCGGCGCCATCTTCGAGCTGGTGGCCAAGTTCGCCGGCTACGGCTTCAACAAGAGCCACGCCGCGGCCTACGCCGTGATCGCCTTCCAGACCGCCTGGCTCAAGGCCAACTGCCCGGTCGAATTCATGGCCGCGTCCATGAGCCTGGACATCTCCAACACCGACAAGCTGGCGGTCTTCTACCAGGACGCCAAGCGCTTCTCCGTGCCCGTGCGGCCGCCCGACGTGAACCGCTCGGGCGCCGACTTCGAGGTGGAGGAGGGCGAGGTGCTCTACGCCCTGGGCGCCGTGCGCAACGTCGGCCTGGAGGCGATGAAGCACCTGGTCGCCGTGCGCGAGGAGGGCGGGCGTTTTCGCGACCTGTTCGATTTCGTCGAGCGGGTCGACCCGCGGATGGTCAACCGCCGGGCCATCGAGAACCTGGCCCGCGCCGGGGCGTTCGACACCCTCCACCCCAACCGCCACCAGATCATCACCGCCGCCGAGGACCTGGCCGCCTATGGCCAGAGCGTGGCGGCCGAGCGCGCCTCGTCCCAGGCCAGCCTGTTCGGCGGCGACCACGCCGAGGCCGCGCGCCCGCGCCTGCCCAAGGTCGAGCCCTGGACCCAGGCCGACCAGCTGGACCAGGAGCTGTCGGCGGTCGGCTTCTACCTGTCCGGCCACCCGCTGGAGGACATGGTCGACATCCTGCGCAAGAAGCGCACCACCCTCTACGCCGACGCCGTGGGCCTGGCCGAGGGCGGCGCCGAGGCCTTCCGCATGGCCGGGGTGATCCGCAGGAAGCAGGAGCGGGCCTCGGCCAAGAACGGCGAGAAGTTCGCCTTCGTCACCCTGTCCGACCCGACCGGCGAATACGAAGTGCTGTTCCCGCCGGAAGCCCTGCGCCGCTGCCGCGACGTGCTGGAGCCCGGCCGCGCCGTCTCGGTGCGGGTGCGGGCCAAGGCCAACGACGGCGAGGTGCGCTTCTACGGCGACGAGGCCGAGTTCATCGAAAAGACGCTGGAGGGCGCGGTCGCGGCCCTGCGCATCCACCTGTCGCCGCGCTCCACCGAGATCGACGCCCTGAAGAAGCGGCTGGAGACGGCCGCGTCGCAGCGGGGCGGGGAGGTGACCCTGATCGCCGGCATGGACGGCGGCCGCGAGGTGGAGCTGCGCCTGCCCGGTCGCTTCAACCTGGACGCGGCCCTGCGCGGGGCGCTCAAGATGGCCCCCGGGGTGATGTTCCTGGAAGACGTGTGATGGCTGAAGCCTCCGAACCATCTTTTGTCGGGAAAGAAGGGCCGAACCACCAAGCACACCAAGCACACCAAGCAGTTGGACCCGACATCGACAGACTTGCACGGACTGTGGTCGATGCAGGTTTGAAGGTTCACAAGGCCCTCGGTCCAGGACTTCTGGAATCCGTCTATGAGCATTGTCTTGCCTATGAACTTGAGGCTCGCGGGCTATCGCTGCGGCGACAGCCAATGCTACCGATACACTATGGCGACGTGATCCTTGATGCTGGGTACCGCCTGGACCTGTTGGTCGAGGAGACGTTGATCGTCGAGATCAAAGCGGTCGAGGCGCTTACACGCCTCCATGAGGCGCAAATTCTCACCTATCTCCGGTTGTCTGGATGCCGAGTGGGCTTGCTGCTGAATTTCAACGCGGTTCTGTTCAAACAGGGCGTGAGGCGACTGGCTCTATAACTTGGTGAGCTTGGTGCGCTTGGTGTTTCCAATTTCTCGCGTCAGCTGAAGACCAAGCACCAACCCCCAAGCTTGCATCCGCGTCACTTTTCCCCTAAGCACCCCGCCATCTCACACGCAGACGTTCGGCCGTGATCGGGGAGACATCCCGTTCATGACCGTTCCGGTCCCCGAGAGGGGAGTTGTCTGCGGAGGCCAACCGGATAAAGGAACACACCATGGCGCTACCCGAATTCTCCATGCGTCAGCTCTTGGAAGCTGGCGCGCACTTCGGCCACCAGACCCACCGCTG
>JAQGII010000174.1 GCA_028291305.1 Caulobacteraceae bacterium | reverse complement strand
CGCCCGGTTGGGCCATCCGGTGACGTGGACCGCCCGGTTGGCCTCCGCCGCCGCGTAGCCGGCCGCGGCCACCGTCTCGGCGTCCAGCCACAGGAAGGCCGGCAGGCGCGCGGTCTGCGGCCGCGTGCCGTTGACGTCGTGGAACTCCGACCAGGTGAAGCCGGGGCACAGGGCGCTGACATGCACGCCGGTTCCCGCGGTCTCGGCGTGCAGGGCCTGCGAGAACTTCACCAGGAAGCTCTTGGTCGGGCCGTACAGGGTGTGGCCGGGCATGCCGGGCGCGAGGCCCGCCAGGGAGGCCACGTTGACGATGCGGCCGAAGCCGCGCGCGACCATGCCGGGCAACAGCTTGTGGGTCAGTTCGCACACCGACGTCAGCAGCACCTGCAGGAAAGCCTGCTGCTGGCTCCAGCGGGTGTCGGCATAGGTTCCGGGGAGGCCGTAGCCGGCGTTGTTGACCAAGGCGTCCACCACCCGGCCGCGGCCGGCGACGCCGGCGAGCAGGGCGTCCACCGCGCCGGGCTCGGCCAGGTCGGCGGTGAACACCAGGGCCTCGACGCCGAAGCGGGCGCGGATCTCCTCGGCCAGGGCCTCGAGCCGCTCGGTCCGCCGGGCGGTCAGGGCCACGTCGTAGCCCCGGGCGGCATAGACCCGGGCGAAGGCCGCGCCGATGCCGGCGGACGCGCCGGTGATCAGGCAGAGCCGGCGCGTCATGCTGGTTGCGTTGGGGTCAGGCCGCGACGGACGCGCCCGCGCCCTCGAGCAGGTCGGCCACGGTGACGTGCGACAGCCGGTCGGCGGCTGCGGTGTCGGCGGCCTTGATGGCCGCGGCAACGGCGCGGGGGATGTGTTCGCTGACCGGGCAGCCCTTGGCCCCGGCGGTGGGCGCGCCGAGGTGGGCGCAGCCGTTCACCGAGCGCAGGACCAGGTCCAGGGTGATGGTGTCCGCCGCCCGGGTCAGCCAGGCGCCGCCACCGGCGCCGGTGCGCGTGCCGATCAGTCCGGCGCGCGCCAGCATGGCGGTCACGCGGCGCACCACCACCGGATTGGTCGGCACCGATGCGGCCAAGGCCGCGCTGGACACCGCCGCCGATGCGCAGAACGCGCCCTTGTGGGCCAGATAGGCCAGCACATGAGCCGCCACGGGGAATCTTTGGCTATCGGACATCAGTGTTCAACGTAATGTCTGCGCCCCTTTCTTCAATGCTTTATTGAAGGATTTGCTTCCGGCGCCCCCTGTATTGGGGGGGTGAATCGTCGCCCCGCCGCCCCCATCTTGAGCCAATGATTGAAGGTGGCGAGGAAAGGGAGTATTCGCGCCGCCTGCAATCGAGTGGGCCGCCGCACGGGAACAATCCGTGGGCTTCCCCGGAGGGATTGAATGGCTGAACAAGCCGGGCCCATTTCATCGACGGAGTTCACTCCGGCGGCGGGCGGCCCAGACTCCCACACTCCAGACCCCAAGGCGCCCGAAACGGGCCACGGGGCGGGCCACTCCGGTTTCATGACCTTAACCGTCGGCGCCATCGGCGTCGTGTTCGGCGACATCGGCACGAGCCCGCTCTACGCCATGCGCGAGGCGCTGTCGCACGCCCGCTCCACGACCAATATCGAGCTGTCGGTGCTGGGCGTGGTGTCGCTGGTGCTGTGGGCCCTGACCCTGATCGTCACGGTCAAATATGTGATCTTCCTGATGCGGGCGGACAACAAGGGCGAGGGCGGCACCCTGGCCCTGATGGCCCTGGCGCAGCGGGCGCTGGGCCGGCGGTCCACCACCATCTTCTTCCTCGGCGTCGTCGGCGCCTCGCTGTTCTACGGCGACGGCATGATCACCCCCGCCATCTCGGTAATGGGCGCCATCGAGGGCCTGCGCGACGCGCCGGGACTGGGCCACGCCTTCCGTCCCTATGTGCTGCCGCTGTCGGCGATCATCCTGATCGGCCTGTTCCTGGTGCAGTCCCACGGCACCCAGCGCATCGCCACCCTGTTCGGCCCGATCACGGCCGTCTGGTTCCTGGTGCTGGCCGCGCTGGGCGTGCACCATCTGATGACCGACTGGTCGATCCTGCGCGCCTTCAACCCCTATTTCGGGGTGCGCTTCCTGCTGGAGAACGGCTTCATCGGCTTCGTCATCCTGGGCAGCGTGTTCCTGGCGGTGACCGGGGCCGAGGCCCTGTACGCCGACATGGGGCATTTCGGGAAGACCCCGATCCGCGCCGCCTGGCTGGTGCTGGTGTTCCCCAGCCTGGCCCTCAACTACCTGGGGCAGGGGGCGATGGTGCTGGACCATCCGGCCGCCGCCGCCGACCCGTTCTGGCGCATGGTGCCCCAGGCGGTCTACTGGCCGGTGCTGCTGCTGGCCACGGCTGCGGCGGTGATCGCCAGCCAGGCCGTGATCACCGGCGCCTTCTCCATGACCCAGCAGGCGGTGCAGTTGGGCCTGCTGCCGCGCATCGAGATCAAGCGGACCTCCGAGACCCAGGCGGGGCAGATCTTCGTGCCCTCGGTCAACCAGCTGCTGATGTTCGGTGTGCTGATCCTGCTGCTGATGTTCGGCAGCTCCACGCGCCTGGCCTCGGCCTACGGCATCGCCGTCACCGGCTCGATGTTCGTCGACACCCTGCTGGCCTTCATCGTTCTGCGCCGCATCTTCCACTGGAGCGTGCCGCGCACCCTGTGCCTGGTGGTGCCGCTGGGCCTGCTGGACCTGGTGTTCATCTCCTCCAACCTGCTGAAGATCCCCGACGGCGCCTGGCTGCCCCTGGTGTTCGGCCTGACCCTGGTGATCATGATGTGGACCTGGTCGCGCGGCGCCCAGATCCTGACCGAAAAGGCCCGGCGCGACAGCGTCAGCCTGACGGAGCTGATCGACATCCTGCGCGCCCGCGCGCCGCACCGGGTGCCGGGCGCCGCCATCTTCCTGACATCGGACCCGGACATGGCGCCGGTGGCCCTGATGCACAACCTGAAGCACAACAAGGTGCTGCACGAGAAGAACGTCATCCTGACCGTGCGCACCACCGAGACGCCGCGGGTGGACGACGCCGACCGCCTGACGATCGAGGCGATCAACGACGACTTCAAGCGGGTCGTCGTGCACTACGGCTTCATGGAAAGCCCGAACCTGCCCAAGGCCCTGGCCCTGTGCCGCAAACAGGGCCTGAAATTCGACATCATGGCCACGTCCTTCTTCCTCGGCCGCCGCTCGGTGGTGCCCTCGACCCACTCGGGGATGCCGCTTTGGCAGGACAAGCTGTTCATCTACCTGATGAAAAATGCGGCCAATCCGACCGAATTCTTCAAGATCCCTCCCGGCCGCGTGGTGGAGCTTGGAGCGCAGGTCACCGTCTGAGCGTTCAGTTTTTTTTGGATCGAATCGCATGTTGGATTGGGCGTCCGTCGAGTTTGCCGATGTGGTCTGGGCCGGGGCCCTGACGGTGATGGCCCTGTGCTCGGCGCGGGCCTGGCGGCGCATTGACGCCGAGGCCTGGGCGCCGCTCCAGTGGAACCGCGACGGTAGGCCGGTGATGCGGGCGCAGCGCAACTTGGCGGTGGGCTTCACCCCGCTGGCGGCGATGGCCGGCGGCCTGCTGCTGGCGGCGGGCGCGCGGCTCGGCGATCCCTCGACCGGCTGGGCCCTGACCCGGTTGATTGCCCCCCTGCTGCTGGCCGTCGCCCACCAGGCGCACCTGCGCGGCGCGCTGAATACGCTCAAGGCGGAAGGCGGCCTGCGCCGCTAATTGACAGGCTTGGGCTTGAACCCTGGCCCAATCCGCCCTTTAAGGCGCGCATCCTGTTCTCCACCTGCCCGAGGATTCGCCCATGGCCGCGCAAAACATCGGTGCGCCCGTCAAGAAAGTCGTCCTGGCCTATTCCGGGGGGCTGGACACCTCGATCATCCTGAAGTGGCTGCAGCAGACCTATAACTGCGAGGTGGTCACCTTCACCGCCGACCTCGGCCAGGGCGAGGAGCTGGAGCCGGCGCGAAAAAAAGCCCTGCTGATGGGCGTCAAGCCCGAGAACATCTTCATCGAGGACCTGCGCGAGGAATTCGTGCGCGACTACGTCTTCCCGATGTTCCGCGCCAACACCGTCTATGAGGGCCAGTACCTGCTGGGCACCTCGATCGCCCGCCCGCTGATCGCCAAGACCCAGATCGACATCGCCCGCAAGGTCGGCGCCGACGCCGTCTGTCACGGGGCCACCGGCAAGGGCAACGACCAGGTCCGCTTCGAGGTGGGCTATTACGCGCTGGAGCCCGACATCCGGGTCATCGCCCCCTGGCGCGAGTGGGACTTCGCCAGCCGCGAACAGCTGATCGCCTTCGCCGAGCAGAACCAGATCCCGATCGCCAAGGACAAGCGCGGCGAGAGCCCCTTCTCCGTGGACGCCAACCTGTTGCACTCCTCCTCCGAGGGCAAGGTGCTGGAGGACCCGGCCGTCGAGGCGCCGGAATTCGTCTATCAGCGCACCATCGCCCCGGAAGACGCGCCTGACCGGCCGCACGTCTTCACCCTGGATTTCGAGCGCGGCGACCCGGTCGCCGTCGACGGCGAGCGCCTGTCGCCGGCCAGCCTGCTGACCAGGCTCAACCAGCTCGGTCACGATTCCGGCGTCGGCCGCCTGGACCTGGTGGAGAACCGCTACGTCGGCATGAAGTCGCGCGGCGTCTACGAGACGCCCGGCGGCACGATCCTGCTGGCGGCGCACCGGGGGATCGAGTCGATCACCCTGGACCGCGGCGCGGGCCACCTGAAGGACGACATCATGCCCCGCTACGCGGAGCTGATCTACAACGGCTTCTGGTTCTCGCCCGAGCGCGAGATGCTGCAGGCCCTGATCGACAAGAGCCAGGACCTGGTCACCGGCCGCGTCACGATCAAGCTCTACAAGGGCAATGTCACCATCATCGGCCGGACCAGCCCCTATTCCCTCTACGACCAGGAACTGGTCACGTTCGAGGAGGGCAAGGTGGCGTACGACCACCGCGACGCGGCGGGCTTCATCAAGCTGAACGCCCTGCGCCTGCGGGTGGCCGCCAAGCGGGACCGGCGGGCGGCCGATCCCGAGTAGCGTCTAACCGGACCTAGTCGTGATGGCGGTGGCGGCGGTACCAGGCGCGGCTGTGGTGCACGACATGGCCGTGACGGCTGCCGACCACGGCGCCGGCGACGCCCCCGACCACCGCGCCGGGCGGGCCGGCGATCAGCAGGCCGGATCCCGCGCCGATGGCGGCGCCGGCGACGGGATTGGCGGACGCGGCGGTGGCCGCGCCGAGCAGCGTCAAGGCCGCGACGGAAATCATCAGGATCTTCATGGGGTCTGTCCGTTCATGGAGCGCCGATCCCGGCATCCGTGATCGTACCCCTAAGCAACGCTTCCAAGGAGCGCCCGTTCCGTTCGTCAGTCACGCGGGCCTGAACAGGACGGGCGCGTCC
>JAQGII010000140.1 GCA_028291305.1 Caulobacteraceae bacterium | reverse complement strand
GGCCTGCCGCCGGAGCGATTCGTCATCGACGCCACCGACATCAGCGCCCAGGCCCTGGGACGAGCGCGGGAGGGGGTCTACGGCAAGAATTCGTTCCGCGGCGCCGACCTTGGTTTCCGCGATCGCCACTTCTCGCCCACGCCGGAGGGGCTCAGGATCAGTGACGCCGCGCGCGCCTCCGTTCGGTTCAAACAGACCAACCTGCTGGCGGTCGATGGCTTGGGAGCTGCGGAGAGCTATGACGTTGTCTTCTGCCGCAACCTGCTGATCTATTTCGACGCCGACACTCAACAGCGTGCGATCCAGATTCTGCGTCGTCTCCTGTCGCCGGAAGGTCTGTTGTTTGTAGGCCCCGGCGAGGCCAACCTGATGCTCGGCGCCGCCTTCACCCCCGCGCAGATTCCACTGGCCTTCGCCTTCAAAAAGGCGGCGCCCGTCGGCCCGCCCGCCAAAACCACCTTAACGCGAGATCGGGTGGCCGCCTTGGTCACACTGCCGGCGGCCGCCTCGTCGCCGCGACCGCGGGCGTTCAACCCAGCGCTGGCCCGACCTGCATCGAACGCGGTGGCGGCCAAGCGGCCGGGCTTCGCCGACATCCGCCGCTTGGCCGACGAGGGCCGTCTGGCCGAGGCCACCAAGGCCTGTGAGGAACACCTGCGAAAGGAGGAGCCCGCTGCGGAGGCCTGGCGCCTGCTCGGCCTGCTGCGCGACGCTTCGGGCGAGTTGGACGGGGCCGCTGAATGTTACCGCAAGGCGCTCTATCTCGATCCGACCGACCGCGAGAGCCTGGGTCACCTGGCTCTGCTGCTGCAGCGCCAGGGCGATGTGACCGGCGCCAAACGGGTCAGCGCCCGCGCACTGCGTCGCGAGCGGAAGGACGCCGTAGGATGAGCCCGCAGATCGACGACTGCTGGAACCGGATCGGCGTGCGCGGCGACTCTTCCTGCCCCGAGCTCATCCAGCGGGCGCATTGCCGCAACTGCCCCGTCTATTCGGCGTCCGCCGCCGACCTGCTCAATCGCGAGGCGCCGCCGGGCTATCTGACCGACCGTACCCGCTATTTCGAGCAGGCGGTCGATGTCGGAGACAGCGAGACGCAATCAGCCATCGTGTTCCGTATCGGGTCGGAATGGTTCGCCCTGTCCACCCTGGCCTTTGACGAGGTGGCCGATCAGCGCGCCATCCATGCCCTGCCGCACCGGCGGGGCGGCGGGGTCCTTGGCCTGGTCAATGTGCGCGGCGAGCTGCTGATTTGTCTTTCGCTCGCCAAGATCATGGGCCTGGAGGAGGCTGCCGCGGAGGGCTCGACCAAGGACCGGCTCGGCCGCCGTCGGCTGATCATTCTTCGCCATGCCGAGGGCCGGTTGGCCTTTCCGGTCGACGAGGTCCAGAGCATCCACAGCTACGACCCCGCCGAGCTGAGGGCGGTTCCGGCGACCGTCGCCAAAGCCGCGGCGAGCTACACCACCGGTGTCTTAGCCTGGTCGGACCGGGTCGTGGGCTGCCTGGACGGCCATCGCATTCTCGACGCCCTGAATCGAGGCGTGACATGATCAGCGCCGACCTCAGTCTGTGCTCGATGCACGACCTGTTCCGGACGGAGGCCGAGAGCCAGACCCAGGTTCTTACGGACGGCCTTCTTGCACTGGAGCGCGATCCAGGGTCCGCCGCGCAGCTTGAGGCCTGCATGCGCGCCGCGCACTCGCTGAAGGGAGCGGCGAGGATCGTCGACATAGACGCCGCCGTAAGCCTGGCGCACGCCATGGAGGACCTCTTTGTCGGCGCCCAGGAAGGGCGGGTTGCTCTCAATCAGGCCTCAATCGACCTGCTGCTGCGCGGAGTCGACCTGATGCGGAACGTCGCCGCGACGTCCCAGGCCCAGGCCGATCCACAAACCGAGCGTGGCAGGCAGGCGATCGACGGCTTCGTGGCCGAACTCGCTGGCATGCTGGAGGTGGCGGGCGCTGAGCCGGACAGGCTATCGGGCGAGGCCGCGCCCGCCCGGCCCGCGGCCCCCAATCCGCTCAGGGCAGCCCCCATCGAAAGGGACGGCCCCGATCGCGCATTGCGGGTCACGGTCGACAACCTCAATCGCCTGGTGGGCCTGGCCGGCGAAACCCTGGTGGGCGCGCGGCGCCTGCATCCGTTCGCCCAGTCGATGCTGCGCCTGAAGCGCATGCACCACGAGACCGCCCGGGCGATCGAGCGCCTGACTGAGGCGCTGCCGCAGCAGTCTCAGGACGCCCGCTCACAAGACGCTTTGGCCGAGGCCCGACGTCGCATCCGTGAGTGCGAAAGCTTCCTGACTGACCGGTTGGTGGAGATTGAGGCTGCAGACCGGCAGTCGACCGGTGTCGCGCATAGATTGTACGATCATGCGCTCGTCTGCCGCATGCAGCCACTCGCGGACGGGATTCTTGGCCTGCCGCGCATGGTGCGCGACCTGGCGCGGTCGCTGGACAAGCAGGCGCGACTGGAACTCGACGGCTCGACCACCAGGGTCGACCGGGACATCCTGGAACGGCTGGAAGCGCCGCTCGCCCATCTGCTCCGCAACGCCGTCGATCACGGCTTGGAGACGCCTGCTGAACGACTGGCCGCCGGCAAGCCGCCCGAGGGCATCGTGCGCCTGGAGGCTCATCACAGCGCCGGCGCGTTGCAGATTGTGGTCTCGGACGATGGTCGCGGGATTGATCTCGAGCGCCTGCGCGAGGTGGTGATCAGCCGCGGCCTGGCCGGCGTCGATGTGACGGCAAGGCTGAGCGAGGCTGAGCTGCTGGAGTTCCTGTTCCTGCCCGGCTTCACCCTGAAGGAGGCAGTGACGCAGATTTCCGGGCGAGGGGTCGGTCTGGACGTCGTCCAGGACATGTTGAAACAGGTCCGCGGAACAGTCCGCGTCACGACGTCGCCGGGCGCCGGAACCCGCTTTCAGCTGCAGTTGCCGCTGACCCTCTCGGTCGTGCGCACGTTGCTGGCGGACATCGGCGGCGAGGCCTACGCCTTCCCGCTTGCCCATGTCGTCCGGGCCGTGAAGACGCAGCGCGCGGCGATCAGGATATTGGAAGGCCGTCAGCACTTCGATTTCGACGGCCGGCAAGTCGGCTTGGTCAGTGCTCACCAGGTGTTGGGCGTCGGCGCGCAGCCGACCGGCGACGAGATCTCGATCATTGTGCTGGGCGACCAGCACGACCTCTACGGGCTGGTGGTCGACGGCTTTCTTGGCGGCCATGAGCTGGTGGTCCAGCCGCTCGACCCGCGGCTCGGCAAGATCCGCGATATCAGCGCGGCGGCCCTTACGCCTGACGGCGACCCCGTGCTGATCGTCGACATCCAGGACATGCTCCGCTCGATGGAGAAGTTGGCCGCCTCCGACCGGCTGAACAAGGTGCGCAGCGATACGGTCGCCGTCAGCCAAGCCACGCGGCGGCGCATCCTGGTCGTGGACGATTCCCTCGTCGTACGGGAACTGCAGCGCAAGCTGCTGGATCATCACGGCTACGATGTCGAGGTCGCCGTGGACGGAATGGACGCCTGGGCCACGGTGCGTGGGGGCGCCTTCGACCTGGTCGTCACCGACGTCGACATGCCGCGGATGGACGGCGTGGAGTTGGTCCAGAGGATGCGCGGCGATCTGGAGCTCAAATCCATGCCGGTGGTCATCCTGTCCTATAAGGAGCGCGAAGAGGATCGCCGGCGCGGCCTCGAGGCCGGCGCGGACTATTACCTCACCAAGAGCAGTTTCCAGGACGACGCGCTGCTGCATGCGGTTGTCGATCTGATCGGCGAGGCGGTGGCATGAGGATCGAGGCCGCGAAAGCCGCGTCGAGGCCCCCCTCGCGACCGCCGCTGGTGGTAATCGGAGCGTCGGCCGGCGGTCCTGCGGCCCTGGCGGTGCTGCTGAAGGGGCTGCCTGTTGGGTTTCCGGCTGCGGTCGTCATCGTTCAGCACGTCGACGAGCGCTTCATCGAGGGACTGGCGCAGTGGCTCGCAGAGCAATCAAATCTTCCTGTTCGTCTGGCGCGGGAGGGCGAGCGCCTGGAGGTCGGGACGGTCCTGTTGGCCGGCGCCGGCGGGCACCTGACCATGCGGGCCGATGGCCGGCTGGGCTACGACCACGAGCCACGCGCCCACGCCTACTGCCCCTCAATCGACGTCTTCTTCCACAGCGTGTGCGAGCGGTGGTCGGGCCGGGCCGTGGGAGTGCTGCTCACCGGCATGGGCGCCGACGGCGCGCTGGGCCTGAAGGCCCTGCGCCTCAAGGGCAATCATACGATCGCCCAGGATCGCGCGACTAGCGCGGTCTACGGGATGCCGAAGGCTGCGGCGGCCGCGGAGGCTGCGGTCGACATACTGCCGCTTGACCGCATCGCTGCGAGGCTGGCCAGGGCCTTCCCCGTCATGGCGACAGGAGACGAGGCATGAAGACCGCGGATTTGCTGGACGATGGCCTGGCCGATGCGTCCGCCCTGACCATCCGGGTTCTGCTCGTCGACGATCAGCCCATTGTAGGCGAGGCGATTCGGCGCGCCTTGCTGCAGGAAACCGACACGGAGTTCCACTACTGCGCCGATCCGAGACAGGCTCTGGCGGTCGCTTTGGGCTTCAGGCCGACGGTCATAATGCAGGACCTGATCATGCCCAATGTCAGCGGCCTGGATCTGGTGCGGCAGTATCGCGCTGATCCCGTGACCGCCCGCATCCCCATCATCGTGCTGTCGAGCCGCGAGGAGCCGTTGGTGAAGAGCGATGCGTTCCGGGCCGGCGCCAACGACTACCTGGTCAAGTTGCCTGACCCGATCGAGTTGGTCGCGCGCATCCGCTACCACTCGACGGCCTACCATACTCAGATTCAGCGCGACGAGGCCTATCGGGCCCTGCGCGAGAGCCAGCGGCGGTTGATGGCCGCCGGGATCACCCTGGCAGAGAACGAAGCCAGCTATCGCCTCCTCGCCGACACCGCCACCGACATTATCTCGCGATCCGATCTCGACGGGACCATGCTCTATCTGTCGCCCGCGATTGAGCGGGTGACGGGTTACGCGGCGTCGGAGCTTGTCGGCCGCAACATCGTCGATATCGTCCATCCCGACGATGCAGGTCCGTTTTTCGCACACTGGGCGCGGATGATTGACGGGGAGCATGCCGACGGCACGCCGGTCGAATACCGCATCCGCCACAAGGACGGGAGCTGGATCTATATCGAAGGCAACCCGACCCTGGTTCGCGGGGACAACGGCCGCGTGCTGGGAATCGTGGACGTGTCCCGCGACGACACCCTTCGCAAGACCTTGGAGACGGAGTTGCGCGCCGCCCGCCAAGAGGCCGAGGCCGCCGCCGCGGCGAAGGGCGAATTCCTGGCCAATATGAGCCATGAACTGCGCACACCGCTAACCAGCATTGTCGGCTTCACACGATTGGCGGCCGAGCAGGCCGACCTCCAGGGCCTGACGCGCACCTATGTGGAGCGGGTGAGCGAGGCCAGCCGCGCGCTCCTCTGCACCGTCAACGACATCCTGGACTTCTCGAAGCTGGAGGTCGGCCAAGTCAGCTTCCAGGCAGAGCCGACATCGCTGGCCAAGCTCGGCCGAGCGACACTGGACCTGTTCATGCCTCAGGCAGGCGCGAAGGACCTCGACCTGGTGCTGGATTGCGAACCCGAGACCGGCGATCTGGTGATCTCAGTCGATCCCGACCGCATCCGGCAGATCTTGCTCAACCTGGTGGGGAACGCCGTCAAGTTCACAGACGCAGGCAGTATCACTCTGCGCACTCGCTACGACCGTACGAACGGAATGCTCAGCGTCGAAGTCATCGACACCGGACCCGGCATTCCGCCGGACAGGCACGACCGACTCTTCAAACGATTCTCGCAGGTCGATGGTTCGTTGACCCGATCCCATGGCGGGACCGGACTTGGCCTGGCGATTTGCAAGGGCCTGGTCGAGGCCATGGGCGGCGAGATCGGCGCGGACAGCCGGGTCGGCGAGGGAAGCCGGTTCTGGTTCACCATTCCCGCGCCGCTGGCGACCGTCGCCCATGCCCTCATCGACGGTCCACACGCCGACCAACCGACCTTCACCGGCCTCCGCGTCCTGGTCGTCGACGACCATCCCGTCAATCGCGAGCTGGCGCGCCTGATCCTGGCCGGTATTGGCGCCGAGGTCTCCGAGGCCGCCGACGGCGAAGACGCGGTGCAGCTGGCTTCGGAGTCGCCGTACGACGTCATTCTCATGGACCTGCGCATGCCCCGGCTGGATGGTCCCGGCGCGCTTCACAGAATCCGCGAGGCGTCTGGGCCGAACGACGCCACGCCGATCCTGGCCTTCACCGCCGACGCGGATTCAGAGACCACCCGCCGCCTGACCACCATGGGCTTCCAGGATGTCGTCCCAAAGCCACTCGAGCCGGGGATGCTGATCGCCGCGGTGGCTCGCGCCACGGTGCAGGCAGTCAAATGCGAGCTCGTCTCCACCCCGCCGAGGAGTTCCAGCGACGCCAGCGATTCAGTGTCATCGGAGGGCGGACCGTCTCTTTGATGGAGGCGTTGAATGCAGCCATCTCCATCATGATGACTGCGCAGGTGAGCTGCGCTTGCAACACGTCCGGCAGGTAGCCGGTCATACCAAGCACCACCGCATCCCGGCCTGCAAAGATGAGGCCGGTGCTGGCGAAATGGCCTGACTTTGGCCCCTATGACGACGGTGTCGCTGGCATGCGCCCGGATGCCGATTTTTACGAATTCCGGCGCCAGTCCTGGGCGATGCGCACGATACTCGCCGCGTCGACCGGCTTCTGCAGAAGCGGCCGGCCGAGATCATTTGGCCGGAGTGCGGCGGCGCCATAGCCGGTCACGAAGCAGAATGGGATGTCCCTCTCCGCCAGCGTGTCCGCGACCGGAAATACCTTGTCGCCGCCGAGGTTCACGTCCAGCACCGCGCCATTGAGAGCCTGGTCCCGGCTCAACTGCTCAGCCTCCGCGAGATCATAGGCCGGCCCGACAACCTCGCAGCCCTGACTCTCGAGGCTGTCCACGAGGTCCCACGCGACGATCGCCTCGTCCTCGACGACGAGAATTCGCAATCCCGATAGAACCCCGCCATTCTGCATGCGTGCGCGCCTCAGTGCGTGGATATCCGATCCAGCGCCATGTCCATGATGCAGCGCGCACCGTGCGGCGGAAGTTCCAGTCGCACCTCGCCCTGCAGTTCGTTGGCGAGAACCCTCTGGAGCAGCTCGGAGCCGAAGCCGCGACGGCGCGGCGGCTTCACCAGCGGGCCGCCGACCTCTTCCCAATCCAGTCGCAGACGGCCCGGTCCGCCGGGCCGCCAACTGACCCGGACATGGCCCGAAGGCGCCGAGAGCGCGCCGTATCTGGCGGCATTGCTGGCGAGTTCGTGCAGGCCCATGCCCAGGGTCACCGCGGCGATCGGCCCCAGGCGGACGTCCTCACCCACGACCGAGAGGCGGCCGTCGTGCACGTCGGCATAGGGCGCCAACTCCTGCTCCACCAGATCGCGCAGGCTGACGCCGGCCCAATACGCCCGGTTCAGCAGATCATGGGTCTTCGAAAGGGCCATCAGCCGCCCTTCGAAGGCTTCGCGGAAGGCGTCGAGCGAGGTCGTGGTGCGCAAGCTTTGCGAGGCAATGGCGATGACGGTGGCCAGGGTGTTCTTCACCCGGTGGTTCAGTTCCTGCACCATCACCCTCTGTCGCTCTTCCGCCTGTTTCCGCTCGGACAGGTCGAGCACGAAGGCGACACCCTCCTCTGGCGTTCCGCTGAAGGCCGCGGCGCCTACCAGCACCGGGACGCGGCTGCCGTCCTTGCGGAAAAACTCCTTCTCGTAAGGCTGGGAGTATCCCGCCGCCCTCACCTGATCGATCGACCCCCGATCCGCGTCCAGCCATTCGTCCGGCGTCATTTCAGTCCAGCGGACCCGCCCTGACAGCAGGTCGTCGCGGTCGTATCCCAGCAGGGCGAGAAACGAGTCGTTCGGCTCGGTGACACGGCCGTCCAAGGTCCAGAAGAAGATGCCGATGATGTTGGACTCGACCAGCCGGCGGATCTTGGCCTCGCGCTCCTGAAGATCGCCGTAGAGGCGGGCGTTCTCCAGCGCGATCGCCGCCTGCGCCGCGAGAACCTCCAGCACCGCCACGCGCTCTGCGGTGAAGGCGTAGGCGGCCTGGCTGTTCTCAAGATAGAGCACGCCGGCCAATCTGGCCTGCCGCAGCAAGGGAAGGCAGATCGCCGAGCGCGGCGGCGCGCGGGTCCCAAAGGCGGTCTCCCAGATCGGGCCGGGGCGCGCCCCGTCCTCAAGGAGGAGGCTCTCGCGGGTGCGGATCACCATGTTGACGACCGCATCGGGACCGTCCTCGAGCGTCATGGCGCTGCGGCGCAGCCGGACCTCGGCGGCGGAGCCGCTGGCGCGGGCCTCCGCCTCGATCTCGAAGGATTCGCCGCGGGGCAGCAGCAGCAGGCCGCGATCCGCGCCGGCGTTCTGCAAGGTGATGCTCATCAGCGTCTCGACCAGCCGCGGTAATGCGATTTCGCCGAACATCGCCTGGGATGCCTTGACCAGGGTTGCCACATCCAGCTGTCGGGTCGCCGACGCGGCGAGGGCGGGATCGCGCGCGGCCAATTGCGGATAGAGCTGGTCCAACTGGCGAACCTTGCCGTCCGCGCCCCACAGGGCATAGCCGAGGCGGGCGTTGCGAAGGTGGGCCAGACCGTTCGTCTCGAGGCCCCGGCCGAGATAGAAGCGGCCCGCCAACTCGTTGGCCAGCGCCTCGTTGTGGACAAAGTCGTTCTCACGGGC
>JAQGII010000129.1 GCA_028291305.1 Caulobacteraceae bacterium | reverse complement strand
CACCGACTGCGAGGGGTTCCTGGCCTGCCGCGAGCTCGACCCGCTGTTCGCCCGGACGCTGGACGAGGTCGCGGCCAAGGGAGTGGAGGTGCTGGTCTATGCCTGCGACATGGCGGCGACGGGGGTGATGATCGGCCGGCGCCTGCCGTGGCTGGGGCAGCCGAGTTAGCGTCCTCCCCCAAAGGCGGGGCCACGCTTTCAGAGCGCCTTCACCATCGTCGTCGCCGGCTTGAAGCGCGTCTGCACCGTCCCGGACGCCTGGAAGCCGCACGCCCGGTAGAAGCCCATCGCCTGGGTGTTGGCGACCACGTGCAGCTGCGTCGCGCCCCACATCCGCGCCATCGCGGCGCCGTGCTCCAGCAGCACGCGGCCGTAGCCCTCGCCCCACACGTCCGGGCGCACGAACAGGCCGTCGAGCTCGGCCTGGCCGTCCGCGCGCGGCAGCACCACGCCGAAGCCGACGATCGCCCCGTCGGCCTCGCAGACATAGACGTTGCCGTCGGCGATCTGGTCCGTGGGCAGGTCGATGGCGTCGGGGTTGGCCAGCAGGGCGGCGCGGTCCTCCATCCCCATCAGCGAGGCCTGCAGCTGCAGGTCCTCCAGCGCCTCGCGCTCGTGCAGCCGGGCCTGGCGGACAATCTCGCCCATCTATTTGGCGAACAGCAGGCTGCGGTCCTTGAAGGCCTTGAACTCCAGCGCATTGCCCGACGGGTCGAGGAAGAACATAGTCGCCTGCTCGCCGACCTCGCCCTTGAAGCGCACATAGGGCTCGATGACGAAGCGCACGCCGGCCGCCTTCAGCCGCTCGGCCAGGGCGTCGAACTGGTCCATCCCCAGCACCCCGCCGAAGTGCGGCACCGGCACGTCGTGGCCGTCCACCGGGTTTGAATGGTTGTCCGCCGCGGCCATGCCCGGCTTCAGGTGGGCGACGATCTGGTGGCCGAACAGGTCGTAGTCGATCCAGGTCGGCGCGCTGCGCCCCTCGGGCAGGGCCATCAGCCCGCCATAGAAGCGGCGCGCCGCGTCGATGTCGTGCACCGGGAAGGCGATGTGGAAGGGGGTCAGCTCGGCGGGGGGAGGATTGGTCGTCATGGCCCGCCTTTTATACGTCGACCCGCCGCGGGTCGACGGGGCGCTTCTGCGTCTGTTGCACTTCTATGATAGGCTTGCCAGATAGGCATGTCGGGGCGCCCCCGGTGCAGGAGTTTGCAGGCGATGTACGAAACCAGCCTGGCTGAGCGGCCCGTCCGCACGCATGCCATCAAGATCCACGACGCCGAAGGCTTCGACGGCATGCGCCGCGCCGGCAGGCTGGCGGCCGAATGCCTCGACATGCTCGTGGCCCATGTGGTTCCCGGCGTGCTGACCGACGAGCTCGACCGGCTGGCCCGCGAATTCATCCTCGACCACGGCGCCCTGCCCGCCTGCCTCGGCTACAAGGGCTACACCAAGACCGTCTGCATCTCGCCCAACCACGTGGTCTGCCACGGCATCCCCGGCCCGCGCGCCCTGCGCGAAGGCGACATCGCCAACATCGACGTGACCGTGATCGTCGAGGGCGGCTGGCACGGCGATACCAGCCGCATGTACGGCGTCGGCCCCGTCTCGCCCCGCGCCCGCCGCCTGGTGGACATCACCCACGAAGCCATGATGCGCGGCATCGCCGTGGCCAAGCCCGGCGCCAAGTTCGGCGACATCGGCGCCGCCATCCAGACCTATGTCGAAGCCAACCGCGCCAGCGTGGTGCGCGACTTCTGCGGCCACGGCCTGGGCCAGGTGTTCCACGACAACCCCAACGTCCTGCACTTCGGCCGCAAGGGCGAAGGCGAGACGCTGAAGCCCGGCATGTTCTTCACCATCGAGCCGATGGTGAACCTCGGCAAACCCCACGTGAAGGTGCTCAGCGACGGCTGGACGGCGGTCACCCGCGACAAGTCCCTGTCGGCCCAGTTCGAGCATTCGGTGGGCGTGACCGAGACCGGCGTGGAGATCTTCACCCTGTCGCCCGCGGGCCTGGACAAGCCGCCGATCGAGGGCGGGGTCTAACCCTCCCGCCTGCGCCGAGTCCCATCTGGGCGCGGCCGGTTGCCAACGTTCCCGTTGTGTTCTAGCGTGCGCTTCGCCAGTCATCCTCGCGGGCGCGCCATGCACGACGGCTCCACCGGCCTCTTCCAGCTCGACCAGGCGCAGCCCGTCTGCGCGCCGGCGGACGACGCCGCGCCGCATCACCTGGGCCACCGCGACCGGCTGAGGCTGCGGGCGCGGCGCGGCGGCCTGGAGGGGCTGCCCGACTATGAGCTGCTGGAGCTGTTCCTCTACCGCTCCATCCCCCGCGCCGACGTCAAACCCCTGGCCAAGGCGCTCCTGGCCCGGTTCGGCGGCCTGTCCGCCGTGCTCTCGGCGCCGCTCGGCGACCTGCGCACCGTGCCGGGCGTCGGCGAGCAGGTGGCGCTGGACCTGAAGCTGATGCAGGAGGCGGCGTTGCGCATGGGCCGCGAGACCCTGGCCAAGCGGCCGCTGATCTCGTCCTGGAGCGCGCTGATGGCCTATGTCCGCACCGCCCTGGCGCACGAGCCGCGCGAACAGTTCCGCGTGCTGTTCCTGGACAAGCGCAATCAGCTAATCGCCGATGAGCAGCTTGGTGCTGGCACCGTAGACCACGCGCCGGTCTATCCACGCGAGGTCGCGCGCCGGGCTTTGGAACTCTCCGCGAGTGCTTTGATATTGGTGCACAACCACCCCTCCGGCGACCCGACGCCGTCCTCGGCCGACATCGACATGACCCGCCAGATCGTCCAGGCGACCCGCGCCCTCAATGTCGCCGTCCACGACCACCTGGTGGTGGGGCGCGACGGGACCGCCAGCTTCAAGGCCCTGGGATTGATCTGACAGCCCACAACCGACAGCAGACACAACCGCAGGTGGAAGACCGGGCCCAGCTTAGCCGTTCGGCACGCCAGCAATATTTGTGTTCAGGGACACCAAATGATCCTCCCTGTCACAAAAGTTACTTGCCCGTGACCGGCCCGGCTGGTCAGGTCCCGCGCAGTTGAAGTCGGGGGATCGCCCGTTTCCTTTCGCCGCAGGCGACTTTTTGCGGCTTGTGCGGATCGGGCGATCCAACTACCGGGGGACTTATGCAAGAGTTCGATCCGCGCCGGACGGCCGCCGTGCGCTTGGCGCCGCCGGCCCTCGTCGCCCTGGCGACCTTCTCGGCGGTGCTGATCGGCTGGCAGATGATCCAGCGCCAGGAGACCCGCGGCGCGGGCTCGGCCGCCGTCTCCCCCACCCTCGACACCGCCGCCCTCACCGCCTTGCAGCGACAAGCCTTCGCCCAGGCCGCCCTGCGTCCCGGCATGGCTCCGCCGATCAGCGTGATGATCAAGGTGCTGCCCGGCGAGACGCTGGAGACCGCCGTGCGCCGCGCCGGCGTCGGCAAGGGCGAGGCCCAGCAGGCCGTGCAGATGCTCGGCCGCGCCTTCGACACCGTCAACATCAAGGCCGGCATGGGCTTCCAGGCCGCCATCGCCAAGCCGCTGGGCGAGCGCGGCTCGGCCACCCTGGTGGGCCTGTCCCTGCGCGTCGGCCCGGCCACCGCCGTCACCCTGTCGCGCGCCGTCGACGGCGCCCTGCACCTGCACCGGATGGAAGAGGCGGTGCTCGACCAGACCACCGTCGCCGCCGGCAAGATGGGCGGCTCGCTCTACGTCTCGGCGCAGAAGGCCGGCGCCACGCCCGAGCTGACCGCCCAGGTGGTCAAGCTGTTCTCGCACAAGCTGGACTTCAGCCGCGACGTGCAGGCGGACGACCGCTTCAGCATGGTGTTCGACCGCAAGGTCACCGCCAGCGGCCGGACCATCTCGGCCGGCGACCTGCTGTTCGCCGAGATCCGGGCCAAGGGCGCCGCCACGCGGCTGTACCGCTTCAAGACCGCCGGCATGACCGAGGCCCAGTATTTCGACGAGTTCGGCAAGAGCATCCGCGGCCTGCTGCTGCGCACCCCGCTGGACAGCGTGCGCATCACCTCCTCGTTCGGCATGCGCAACCACCCGATCCTCGGCTTCACCCGCATGCACGCCGGCATCGACTTCGGCGCCCCCACGGGCACGCCGGTCTACGCCGCCGGCGACGGGGTGGTGGAGCGGGCCAGCTGGGCGGGCGGCTACGGCCGCTGGCTGCAGATCAAGCATCCGGGCGGCTACGAGACCGGCTACGGCCACCTGTCGCGTTGGGCGGTCAAGGCCGGCGAGCACGTACGCCAGGGCCAGGTGGTCGCCTATGTCGGCTCCACCGGCCTGTCGACCGGCCCGCACCTGCACTACGAGATCATCGCCCACGGCCAGAAGGTCAACCCGACCGCCTTCAAGGCGCCCTCGGGCTCGGTGCTCGGCGGCAAGGAACTGGCCGCCTTCCAGGCCGAGAAATCCCGCATCGACGGCCTTGTCGCCAAGGACACCGCGGCCAAGGCCGGCGCGTAGAGCACCGGAACGCGGCTTTTTGGCAACGCCGCCTAAAAAAGCGGCATCGCCGCGGGGCGGGCAAAAACAAAGCTTTGTGACTTCCACGCCGCCGCGACGCTTCCTACATTCGGTGCGTCGTCAACGTATTGAAAGGAGGTGATCCAGTGTCTCATAGTTTCATCCGCAGTTCGGAAACCGTGACCTGGGCCTCCGCTAACGGGGTCCCCGCCTAGAGCCTGCTCGGCAAAGGTACGGGGCTGCGCTGCGGTCCTGACTATGGAAAGGCCGCCCCCGACAACGGGGCGGCCTTTCGCATTTCCAGCCCGGCCTTAAGCCGGTTCTGCTTTCGTTCTTTACGCGCCGGCGCCCCGCCGCTACCCTCCCCTCCTGAAAAAGAGGAGACGCGCATGGCCGAGCAGACGCCACCCCCCGCCGCCAAGGATCCCATCGTCAACATCGACGCGCTGGAGTTCACCGACTTCGGCCATGGCCACGAACTGCCGGGCATGGGCGTGGCGCCCCCGGACTACCAGGCCAGGGTCGGCTTCATCGGCCCGCGGCTGGGCGCCCAGCAGCTGGGCTACAACCTCACCGTCCTGCCGCCCGGCAAGCGCGCCTTCCCCCTGCACAACCACCGCTACAACGAGGAGATGTTCTTCATCGTCGAGGGCCGGGGCGAGATCCGCATCGGCAAGGACGCGCCGCCGCGCCCGATTCGCGCCGGCGACGTGATCGCCTGCATGGCCGGCGGCGCGGACACCGCCCACCAGATCGTCAACACCTCGGATGGCGAGCTGAAATACCTGGCCGTCTCCAGCAAGATCGACCCGGAGATCTGCGACTACCCCGAATTCGGCACCTTCGGCGTGCTCAGCGGCAACCCGCCCTTCCGCTACGTCGGCAAGGAGGGCGAGAGCCTGACGTATTTCCCGGAAAAATGACGGCGCTGGTCAGGCGGGGGTCTGCGAGGCCTGCCGCCCCGCCCGGTCCAGCGACGCGAACTCGGCGTCCGACAGCCTGATCCGGGCCGCGGCGACGTTCTCTTCCAGGTGCGCGACCCTGCTGGTCCCGGGGATGGGCAGAATCGCCGGACTGCGCTTCAGCAGCCAGGCCAGCGCCACCTGGCTGCGGCTCGCGCCATGCGCCTTGGCGACGCCGTCCAGCATGCCGCCGGGCTTGACCAGGGTCCCGCCCCCCAGGGGGAACCAGGGGATGAAGCCGACGTCGTTGGTCGCGCACCAGTCCACCAGCTCGTCATACCGGCGGGTGGTCAGGTTGTAGATGTTCTGCACGCTGGCCACGGGAAAGTAGGCCTGCGCCGCGACGATCTCCTCCACGCCCACCCCCGACAGGCCGACATGGCGGATCAGGCCCTCCTGGCGCATAGCGGCGATCACGCCGAACTGCTCCTCGCGCGGAACCTGCGGATCGATGCGGTGCAGCTGCCACAGGTCGATGCGTTCGAGCTTCAGCCGGCCCAGGCTCGTCAGCACGCATTGGCGCAGGTATTCCGGCCGCCCCAGGGGCCGCCAGAGGTCGGGGCCGGGCCGCGTCAGCCCGCCCTTGGTGGCGACCAGCGTCCGCGGATAGGGCGCCAGCGCCTCGGCGATCAGGGTCTCCGACGTCCCCGGCCCATAGCTGTCGGCCGTGTCGATGAAGTCCACCCCCAGCTCGGGCAGCCGCCGCAGGGTGCGCAGCACTTCCCCCCGGTCGGCCGGCTCGCCCCACACGCCCGGCCCGGTGATGCGCATGGCGCCGTAGCCCAGCCGGGCGATGTCGATGTCCCCGCCGAGCCTGAAACGGCCGGCGTCGGAGGCGTTGGGGGTGGACATGGGAGGGTCCCAGAGCCGCTAAGGTGCTGAGTCCCATATGGCCCGCGCGGCAAGGCGATCAAGCGCATCGCCTGCTCCTCTCCCGCAAGCCGGGGGGACGAACGCTAATGCACCACGGCCTTGCCGATCTCCAGCGCGCCCTCGCCCGCTGACACCGCCACCACCTCGCCGTCCTTGATTTCTCCGGCCAGCAGGCGCTTGGCGATGGGGTCGACCAGCTCCTTCTGGATCACGCGCTTGAGCGGGCGGGCGCCGTAGACCGGGTCGTAGCCGCGCTCGCCCATCCAGTGCAGGGCGGAGGGGTCCACCGCCAGGTTGATGCGGCGTTCGGCCAGGCGCTGCTCCACGCGGGCCAGCTGGATCTTGACGATGGAGTCCATCTGCGCGCGGCCGAGGCGGCGGAACAGGATGATCTCGTCGATCCGGTTGAGGAACTCGGGGCGGAAGTGGCGGCGCACCGCGTCCATCACATGCGGCCGGGCGGCCTCGATGTCCTCGCCCTCCTCCTGGGCGGCCAGATATTCGGAGCCGAGGTTGGAGGTCATGATGATCAGCGTGTTCTTGAAATCGACCGTGCGCCCCTGGCCGTCGGTGAGCCGCCCATCATCCAAAACCTGGAGCAGCACGTTGAACACGTCCGGGTGGGCCTTCTCCACCTCGTCGAACAGCACCACCTGATACGGCCGGCGGCGCACCGCTTCGGTCAGGCTGCCGCCCTCGTCGTAGCCGACGTAGCCCGGTGGGGCCCCGATCAGGCGGCTGACCGAGTGCTTCTCCATGTATTCGGACATGTCGATGCGGGTGATGGCGGCCTCGTCGGCGAACATGAATTCGGCCAGGGCCTTGGTCAGCTCGGTCTTGCCCACGCCCGTGGGACCCAGGAACAGGAAGGAGCCGATCGGGCGGTTGGGGTCGTTGAGGCCCGCGCGGGCGCGGCGCACGGCGTCGGAGACCGCTTCCAGCGCCTCGTCCTGGCCGACCACGCGGGCGCTCAGGGCGGCCTCCATCTGCAGCAGCTTCTCGCGCTCGCCCTCGAGCATCTTCTCCACCGGCACGCCGGTCCAGCGGCTGACCACCTGGGCGATCTGCTCGGCGTCGACGACTTCCGGGGTCATCTGGTCCTTGTTGGCGGCGTCGGCCTCGGCCAGCTGTTTTTCCAGCGAGGGGATGTCGCTGTACATGATCTCCGAGGCGCGCTGCAGGTCGCCCTGGCGCTGGGCCTGGGCCAGTTCGGCGCGCAGCCGGTCGAGCGCCTCGCGCGCCTGGGCGGCCGAGCCGACCTTCTGCTTCTCCGCCTTCCAGCGCAGGGTCATCTCGGCCGAGCGGGACTCCAGCTCGTCCAGCTCGTCCTCCAGGGCCTCCAGGCGCTGCATCGAGGCGGCGTCGGTCTCCTTCTTCAGGGCCTCGCGCTCGATCTTCAACTGCACCAGGCGGCGGTCGATCTCGTCCAGTTCCTCGGGCTTGGAATCCACCGCCATGCGCACGCGGCTGCCCGCCTCGTCGATCAGGTCGATGGCCTTGTCCGGCAGGAAGCGATCGGTGATGTAGCGGTTGGACAGGGTGGCGGCGGCGACGATGGCGCTGTCGGAGATGCGCACCCCGTGGTGCACCTCGTACTTCTCCTTCAGGCCGCGCAGGATCGACACGGTATCCTCCACCGAGGGCTCCTCGATGAACACCGGCTGGAAGCGCCGCGCCAGGGCGGCGTCCTTCTCCACATGCTTGCGGTATTCGTCCAGGGTGGTGGCGCCGACGCAGTGCAGTTCGCCGCGGGCCAGGGCCGGCTTGAGTAGGTTGGAGGCGTCCATCGCCCCGTCCGCCTTGCCGGCGCCGACCAGGGTATGCATCTCGTCGATGAACAGGATGATCGAGCCCTCGGCGGCGGTCACCTCGTTGAGCACCGCCTTCAGCCGCTCCTCGAACTCGCCGCGGTATTTGGCCCCGGCGATCAGGGAGACCATGTCGAGCGCCATCATCTGCTTGTCCTTCAGCCCCTCGGGCACGTCGCCGTCGACGATGCGCAGGGCCAGGCCCTCGACGATGGCGGTCTTGCCGACGCCGGGCTCGCCGATCAGCACGGGGTTGTTCTTGGTGCGGCGCGACAGCACCTGGATGGTGCGGCGGATCTCCTCGTCGCGCCCGATCACCGGATCGAGCTTGCCTTCCTCGGCCGCCTCGGTGAGGTCGCGTCCGAACTTCGCGAGCGCGTTGTAGGTGCCTTCGGGGTCCTGCGACGTGACACGGCGGCCGCCGCGCACCGCGGCGATCTTCGCCTCGAGCTGCTCACGCGGAACGACATTCAGCGCGAGCAACAGGTGCTCGGACGCGACGTAGTCGTCCTCCATCTTCTTCGCCTCGTCGAAGGCCTTGTCGAGGACGCGCGTGAAC
>JAQGII010000093.1 GCA_028291305.1 Caulobacteraceae bacterium | reverse complement strand
CGCCTGCGCCCACGACGGCGCGGCGCGTAAGTCGGCGGGCCGGCGGCGCCGGCGCGGGCCGGGAGTGCGGGGCGTCCTGTTCGAGCGCCCGGCCGCGGTCAAGGAAGCTCAGCGCCGCCTGGGCGCGCAGCAGGGCTCCGGTGCGGCGGACGTCCCCTTCCAGCCACGCCTGCAGCTCATGGGGGCGCGCCGCGTCGGGACCGCCGGAGTCCACCCGCAGGGCCCACGCAGCCGCCTCTTCATCGATCTCTCTTGCGGTTTGGATGCTCATGAGCGGATCGGCCGGAAGGGGTCGGGTCGGCGTCGGCCTCCCCAGCCAGCGCAGCGAGAATCAACCGCAGGCCACGAGCGGCCTGCGCCTCGACCACGTTCTCCGACACCTTCAGGAGGTCGGCGACCTCCCGTTGCGACAGACCGTGGATGCGACGTAGCTTGAATATCTCCCTGCACCGCTCAGGCAACCCCTCAATTAGACTTCGGACCTTGCGAAGCTCCTGGCGACTGTCGACGACACGCTCCGGCGAGGGCTCACTATCTAAGATGTTTAACGCGTCGATTTCCGTCGCGTAATCGATGCGAATAACGCGGGCGCGGCGCACGCGCTCGGCGGCGATGTTCCTGGCGGTCTGGAAAAAGTAGGCGCGGCCGTTGGCGATGTGGTCGATCGCCTTCAGCGCCGCCAGACGGCAGTAGGCCTCCTGCACGATGTCGTCGATGTCGGCCTCACCGGCGCCGGCCCGGCGCAGCCAGGCGCGCAGATCCCGCTCGTGCGGCAGCACCTGGCTGCCGACCCACGCCACAATCTCGCTACGGGCCTGATCCACGACGGGCCTCCTGTCCGTGACAGGGGGTCCCCCGCCTGCCCGGCAGGCCAGAAAATTCCCGTGGCGGCGGCGCTTGACCTCGCAAGTGCGTATTTGCGATGCGAAGAAGCCTTGCCCCGCGCGCGCAGCAGGCGCCCGCGGTCGGGCCGAGCCGATTCCGCTCGGGGGGCGCATGATCTACATCGGCAGCGGGACCCCACGCCCAGGGCCCGCGCCCAAGGAACGAGCAATGTCGCCTGACCGTCCCGTCCTGCTCCTGCTGCCCGGCCTGATGTGCGACGCCGGCATATGGACCGCGCAGATCGAGGCGCTGGGCGGCGTCTACGACGTGCGCGTTCCCGACTTCTTCGGCCTGGACTCCATGGAGGGCATGGCCCGCGCCAGCCTCGCCCTGGCGGACGGCCCCTTCGCCGTCGCCGGCCATTCCATGGGCGCCCGGGTGGCCATGCAGGTCGCCGCCATGGCCCCACAGCGGGTGCAGCGCATCGCCCTGATCGACACCGGCGCCCACCCGGTCGCGCCCGGCGAGGCGGCCAAGCGCCAGGTGCTGCTGGATATCGCCGACCGCGAGGGCATGGACGGGGTCGTGGGCGCCTGGCTGCCGCCGATGGTGGCCCCTACCCGCCTGGCCGACCGGGCCCTGATGGACGACCTGACCGCCCTGATCCTGCGCGCCAGCGTGGATGTGCTGAAGGGCCATACGCGGGCGCTGCTGACCCGCGCCGACGGGTTCGCGCAGATCGGGGCCCTGCGCTGTCCGACCGCCTTCATCGTCGGCCGCCAGGACGTCTGGAGCCCGCCCGAACAGCACGCGCAGATGCAGGGCTGCGCGCCCGGCTCGACGTTGACCGTGATCGAGGACTGCGGACATATGTCGCCGGTCGAACGGCCCGACGCCGTCAACCGAGCCCTGCTGCAGTGGCTGAACCAAGCCTGAGTTCGCGCATGACCCAAGCCCTCACGTCCCTGGACCGCGCCCTGATCGGCTGGGAGTGCGAGCGGCTGATCCACCACTACGCCATGCTCAACGACGCGGGCCAGTTCCACGAGATGGCGGCGCTGTTCGCCGAGAACGGGGCCTTCGCCCGGCCCACCGACGCCGACAACCTGATCGTCGGCCGCCAGGCCATCCTGGCGATGTACCTGAGCCGGCCGCCGCGCTTCACCCGCCACATGATCACCAGCGTGGTCATCACCGCGCAGGACGCCGACCACGCCGCCGGCCACAGCTACCTGTCCCTGCACACCGCCCAGGCGGAGGCAACGCCGCCGGCGCAGGCCGACCTCAGCTACCTGATCGGCGCCTTCCACGACCGCTTCGTGCGTGAGGGCGGGGTCTGGAAGTTCCTCGAGCGGCGCGGCTCGCTGTCCCTGCGCGTCGGCGGATAACCAGGGCCTGGCCGCCGCCCCGCTGAATGACTTCCGCGCGGCGAGCGGTTATTGTCTCGCTCCGGACATATCGGAGACAGGCTTGACGGACATCGACGGCGCGGACGCCCGCAGCTCATCGCAGACGGTGAAGGCGCTGCTGTCTCTGCGCGAGCTGCTGCTCACCGGCGAACTGGCCGCCGGACAGCGGGTCTCGGAAATCTGGGCGGTGGACCGGCTGGGCGTCTCGCGCACCCCGGTGCGCGCCGCGCTGGCCCGGCTGGAGGAAGAGGGTTTCCTGGAGGCCCTGCCCGGCGGCGGCTACGCCGTGAAGATCTTCACCGAGCAGGACGCGTTCGAGGCCATCGAGATCCGCGGCGCGCTGGAGGGCCTGGCCGCCCGCCTGGCCGCCGAACGCGGCGTCGACCCGGCCCACCTGGACGCCCTGGACGACATCCTGCGGCAGATCGATCCCCTGACCACCAAGCCGACGCTCAGTTCCGAGGATTTCGCCCACTACGTCGACCTCAACGAGGCCTTCCACGCCAAGCTGGCCGAGGCGTCCGGCGGCAAGGTGCTGGCGCGCCAGATCGAGCGGGCCGCCGCCCTGCCCTTCGCCCATCCCTCCGGCTTCGTCATGGCCCAGTCCGAGCTGCCCCAGGCGCGCCTGATCCTGGTCCTGGCGCAGGACCACCACCGCTGCGTGGTGGACGCCATCCGCAACCGCGAAGGCGCCCGGGCCGAGGCCCTGATGCGCGAGCACGCCCGCCTGGCCGCCCGCAACCTGCGGCTGGCTTTCGACAACCAGCAGGCGCTGGACATGGTCGCCGGCGCCCAGCTGATCCGCGCGGTGATGCCCTAGGCGCCTACGCCTTCTTCTCCTGGCCGAGGAACTCCACCGCGGCCCCCTTCCTGACCGCCTTGCCCAGCTCCGCCGCGTCCCAATTGGTCAGGCGGATGCAGCCGTGCGACTGGCGCTTGCCGATGGTCACCGGGTCGGGCGAGCCGTGGATGCCGTAGGTCGGCACGGTCAGGGCGATCCAGGTCGAGCCCACCGGGTTGTTGGGGCCCGGCGCGATCCGCAGGTTGCCCTTGGCGCCCTGCGGCTGGAACGTCAGTCGCTTGGGGTCATAGTAGTAGGCCGGGCGGGGGGCGACCGCCGTCACCTTGAAGCTGCCGCTCGGCGCCGGGCGCTCGGTCGAGCCCACCGAGGCGGGATAGACGGCCTGGAGCCTGCCCGCCGCGTCGTAGGCGCGCACCTCGCCCAGGCTCTTGTCCACCTCGATGCGCGCCGCCTCGAAGCTGCGCGGGGCCATGCGCGGGGCGGCCACGACGATCGTCGCGCCCGCCTGGCCGAAATCGGCGCCGGGGTTGAGCGCCTTCAGCAGGCGCGGGTCCATGTGGAACTTCTCCGCCAGGGCCTGTTCGGGGGACGAATAGGACAGGGCCGGCAGCTTGGACATGGCCTCATAGTCCTTGGGCGGATCGCCGATGAACGGGCCGGCCGCGTCTTCGGCCGTGATCTGATAGGTCTGCGCCGCCGGCGCGCCGTCCTGGCCGGTCAGGGCCGAGAAGACGGCTCCGTCCAGCCCGCCCTCCGCCGCCAGGCCGTTGGCCCGGGCATAGGCGGCGACCGCCTTCCGGAGGTTCTCTCCGGTCTTGCCGTCGATCACGCCGGGCGAGAAGCCTGCGCGGTCCAGCAGCACCTCGGCCCGGATCAGCGCCGGGTCCACGCCCTTCACGGTCCAGTCCGCGGGCGGCCTGGCGCCGCGCGCCGCGAAGACGGCGGCGTCGATGGCCCGGACCAGGGGCGGGGCGTCCGCGGCCTCGGTCGGCGCCCCCCACGCCGCCTCGGGCCCCGCCGGAATACCGGACCCGTCGGTGTCCAGCGCCAGGACCGGGCCGGTGCTGACGGCGA
>JAQGII010000087.1 GCA_028291305.1 Caulobacteraceae bacterium | reverse complement strand
AGCCGCACCCAACAGCATCTTGTTCATCGGCTTCTCTCCCTGGAGCTCATTGCGCTGAACTCTTGTGGTGTCAAGCTATTGGCGACCCAGGCCAAAGTCCAGATGCCCGATGACTATTACGATATTGAGATGCGGCCCGGCACCTCCAGCATCGCGGCGCGAGGTCGTTGGCTTATGCTTGATAATATAGGCGCAGGCGCGCGGCCGCCGGTTCGGCCTTCTGCTTTGGCGGCGGGACGCTTATATGGCCCCCTCGCGCGCATTCAGACGAAAGCCTCATGGCCCGTATCCTGATCACCTCGGCCCTGCCGTACATCAACGGCATCAAGCATCTGGGCAACCTGGCGGGCTCGATGCTGCCGGCCGACGTCTATGCCCGCTTCAAGCGCGCCCAGGGCGACGAGGTGCTCTACATCTGCGCCACCGACGAGCACGGCACGCCGGCCGAACTGGCCGCCGCCGCCGCCGGTCAGGACGTGTCGACCTACTGCGAGGAGCAGCACACCCTGCAGCATGACGTGGGCCGCGCCTACGGCCTGTCGTGGGACTGGTTCGGCCGCTCGTCCTCGCCGCAGAACCACCGCCTGACCCAGCATTTCGCCGACATCCTCGAGGACCGGGGGCTGATCGAGGAGCGGGTCGACCAGATGGTCTATTCGGTCGATGACCGGCGCTTCCTGCCCGACCGCTACGTGGAGGGCACCTGCCCGCACTGCGCCTACACCCCGGCCCGCGGGGACCAGTGCGACAACTGTGGGCGGCTGCTCGATCCGACCGACCTGATCGAGCCCTATTCGGCCATCTCGGGCTCGCGCAACATTGAGGTGCGCGACACCCGGCATCTGTACCTGCTGCAGACCAGGATGGAGCAGCCGCTGCGCGACTGGCTGGCGACCAAGGGCGACTGGCCGATCCTGCCCCGCTCCATCGCCCACAAGCACCTCGACGAAGGGCTGATCGACCGGGGCATCACCCGCGACCTGGCCTGGGGCGTGCCGGTGACCCGGCGCGGGATGCCGCGCTCCGGGTTCGAGGACAAGGTCTTCTACGTCTGGTTCGACGCGCCCATCGAATACATCGCCGCCACTCAGGAGTGGGCCGACAACCCGGAAAACGGCAAGCCGCGCGACTGGCGCCGCTGGTGGCGGACGGACGGGGGCGCGCAGGATGTTCGCTACCTGGAGTTCATGGGCAAGGACAACGTCGCCTTCCACACGGTCAGCTTCCCCGCCACCATCCTGGGCTCGGGCGAGCCGTGGAAGCTGGTCGACACGCTGAAGGCGTTCAACTGGCTGAACTGGTACGGCGGCAAGTTCTCCACCTCGCAGAACCGCGGCGTGTTCATGGACCAGGCGCTGGCGCTGCTACCGCCCGACTACTGGCGCTGGTACCTGACGGCCAATTCGCCGGAAAGCTCGGACACCGCCTTCACCTGGGAGCAGTTCCAGTCGGCCATCAACCGCGATCTGGCCGACGTGCTGGGCAACTTCGTCAACCGTATCCTCAAGTTCAACGAGACGCGGTTCGAGGGCCTCGTGCCCGACGGCGGCGAACCGGGCGAGCTGGAGAAGGCGCTCTACGCCGACGTCTCGGCCAAGCTGGCCGACCTGACCGAGCAGATGGACGGCATCGAGATCAGGAAGTCGGCCCAGGCGCTGCGCGACCTCTGGGTGCTGGGCAACCAGTACCTCCAGGAAGCGGCGCCCTGGACGGCGATCAAGACCGATCCGGCGCGGGCGGCGGTGATCGTGCGCACCGGGTTGAACCTGGTCGCCCTGTTCGCCCGGATATCGGCGCCGGTGCTGCCCTTTACGGCCGAGAAGATCGCCGAGGCGATGGGCGAGCCCTATCCGGGGACCTGGCCATCGACCGACGCCGAACTGGAGCTCAACCGGCTGGAGCCCGGCCGCCCGGTGCGGGCGCCCGAAGTGCTGTTCCGCAAGATCGAGGACGCCCAGGTCCTGGAGTGGGCGGAGCGCTTCAGCGGGGCCGACGCCTAGACGAATTGCGTCCTCCCCCGCAAGCGGGGGAGGACGCGATCGGTCGATTCCAGCTAGGCTTCGGCGAACGGGAACGGCAGCCGTCCGCTCTTGAACAGGATGCTGGGGTTCTCGTCGTAGTCGCCGAGCTCGATGTCGGCCGTGGCGGCGAAGGCCACCACTCCCACTCTCAGGGGCGCCAGCCGCTCGGCCTTGCGGCGGGCCTCCTCGGCGGTCTTGCAGCCGACCTGCTGTTCGGCCTTCAGCGCCTTGCCGCGTCCGGCGATGTAGGACTGGACGATGTAGACGGTTTCACTGGCCATTCGCTGTCACGCGCCCGTTCGCCGGGCGGGTCAAGGCAAACCCTTCTGTACTTGGCGCCGGGCGATCTCGCCGGAGTCGATCGACAGCAAGGCGGGCATGGCGGCGTTGTAGGCGCCGGTCTTTTTCAGGTCGACGACCAGGTCGCGGTGGCCTTGCCAGAGCATGCCGCCGGCCACCCAGATCATCATGACCAGGCCGAAATAGCCGATCCAGGGCCTGCGGCTCAGCATGCGGGCGATCCAGGAGGCGGCCATGCCGGTCAGGCCGATCGACAGCAGCAGGCCGAAGGCCAGGATCATCGGCCGGTCGCGCGCGGCGCCGGCCACGCCCAACACGTTGTCCAGCGACATCGACAGGTCGGCGGCCAGAATCCGGATGAAGGCGGTCTTGAAGCTGACGGGCGCGGTGGAGACCGGGAGGCCGCCGACATCCCGCGCCTTGTCGCGGGTGGCCAGGTCCTGGGCCAGCTTCCAGCAGACCCACAGCAGCAGCGCGCCGCCCGCCAGCAGCAGCCCGACGATGCCCAGCAGCATGGTGGCGATCAGCGCCAGGCCGATGCGCATGCCCACGGCGGCGGCTAGGCCCAGCCAGATCACCTTGCGCCGCTGGGCGCGCGCGACCCCGGCAGCCGCCATGCCGATGGCCACGGCGTTGTCGCCGGCCAGGACCAGGTCGATCATCATGACCTGGAACAGCGCCAGCATGCCGGCGCCCCAGAACTCGATTTGAAGAAGGCCAGCGGGCATCCGGGGCAGTTAAGCACGGACCCGCGCCGCGTCC
>JAQGII010000164.1 GCA_028291305.1 Caulobacteraceae bacterium | reverse complement strand
TCTCCATCGGCTTCGATCGCCGCCTGGCGCCGCAGGACCTTGCCGGGTCCCGCGCGCACGCCGCGATGTTGACCAAGGCCGGCGTGATTTCAAGCGAAGACGGCGCCAGGATCCTCGAAGGCCTCGAGCTCATCGAGCAGGAGATGGCCTGCGGCGCCTTCCCCTTCCGCGAGGAATATGAAGACATCCACATGAACGTGGAGGCGCGGCTGAAGGAGCTGATCGGCGAGCCCGCCGGCCGGCTGCACACCGCGCGCTCGCGCAACGACCAGGTGGCGGTGGATTTCCGCATGTGGGTGCGCGAGGCGTGCGACCGATCCGCAGCCCAGCTGCAATCCCTGCAGAAAGCCCTGCTGATCAAGGCCGAGGCCAACGCCGACACCATGATGCCCGGCTTCACCCATCTGCAGCCCGCCCAGCCGGTGACCTTCGGCCATCACCTGATGGCCTATGTCGAGATGTTCGGCCGCGACGCCTCGCGTTTCGCCGACGCCCGGGCGCGGATGAACGAGTCGCCCCTGGGCGCCGCCGCCCTGGCCGGCTCGCCCTTCCCCATCGACCGGCACATGACCGCCCGGGCCCTCGGCTTCGATGCGCCCACCGCCAACTCCCTGGACAGCGTCTCGGCGCGCGACTTCGCGCTGGAGGCGATGGCGGCGGCGTCCATCTGTGCAACCCACCTGTCGCGCATCGCGGAAGAGATCGTGATCTGGGTCACGCCCCAGTTCGGCTTCATCACCCTGTCCGACGCCTTCACCACCGGCTCCTCGATCATGCCGCAGAAGCGCAACCCGGACGCGGCGGAGCTGGTGCGGGCCAAGGTCGGCCGCATCCTCGGCTCGCTGGTTAGCCTGATGACGGTGATGAAGGGGCTGCCGCTGGCCTATTCCAAGGACATGCAGGAGGACAAGCAGCCGGTGTTCGAGGCCTTCGACTCCCTGTCCCTGGCCCTGGCGGCGATGACCGGCATGGTGCTGGACCTGGAGCCCGACCGCGCGCGGATGGCGCAGGCGGCCGGCGCCGGCTTCTCCACCGCCACCGACCTGGCCGACTGGCTGGTGCGCAATCTCGACCTGCCGTTCCGCGAGGCGCACCATGTCACCGGCGCCGCGGTCAAGCGGGCCGAGGCGCTCGGCGTCGACCTGCCGGGCCTATCGCTGGCCGACCTGCAGCTCCTGGAGCCGCGGATCACCGGCGACGTCTACCAGGTGCTCGCTCCGGCCGCTTCGGCCGCCAGCCGCACCAGCTACGGCGGCACCGCGCCCGTCCAGGTTCGCGCGCAAATCCAGCGCTGGAAGGAACGTCTGTCATGACCCCCCGCATCCTGATACCGGCCGCCGTCATCGCCGCCTTGAGCCTCAGCGGCCTGGCCGCCTGCGGCAAGCAGGGCAACCTCGAGCGTCCCGCGCCCCTGTTCGGGGCCAAGGCCCGCGCCGAGTACGAGGCCCAGCGCCGCGCGGCCGCCCGCGCCGGCGGCGACGCCGCTGCCGACAGCGGAACCTCGCAGACCAACGGCGACTACAGCCAGGACGCCGACGGCGGCTCCAAGGATCCGGCCCTGGCGCCGATCCGCAGCAATCCCATTCCCGGCGCCCCGCTCGATCCGTTCGGGTCGCGCTCCGGCGGCGTGCTGCCCGATCCCTACGCCGACCCCACCCGCGCCCCGCGATGAATTTCTTCGAGGTCCGGGACGGCGAGCTCTGGTGTGAGGGCGTCCCCCTGTCGCGTATCGCCCACGAGGTGGGCACGCCGGTCTATGTCTATTCCACCGCCACCCTGGAGCGCCACTACACGGTGTTCCAGGACGCCTTCGCGCCCCGCAAGGTGCTGGTCGCCTATGCGGTGAAGGCTAATTCCAACGTCTCGGTGCTGAAGACCCTGGCCCGGCTGGGCGCCGGCGCCGACACGGTGTCGGAGGGCGAGATCCGCCGGGCCCTGGCGGCGGGCGTGCCGCCGTCGCGCATCGTCTTCTCCGGCGTCGGCAAGACCCGACGCGAGCTGGCCTTCGCGGTCGAGCTCGGCGTGGCCGAGATCAACGTGGAGTCCGAGCCCGAGATCGACCTGCTGTCCGAGGTCGCCGCCCTGCTCGACGCGCGGCCCAAAATCACCATCCGCGTCAACCCCGACGTCTCCGCCGGCGGCCACGCCAAGATCGCCACCGGCAAGAGCGAGAACAAGTTCGGCGTCTCCTTCTCCGAGGCCGAGCGGCTCTACGCCAAGGCCTCGGCCGACCCCAACCTCGACCCGATCGGCGTCGCCTGCCACATCGGCAGCCAGATCACCGACCTCGCGCCCATGGCCGAGGCCTTCGCCAAGATGCGCGGGCTGGTGGAGCGGCTGCGCGGCCAGGGGCTGACGGTCGAGCGGCTGGACCTGGGCGGCGGCCTCGGCGCCCCCTATTTCGACAGTCCCGCCCCGCCCGAGCCGGCGCAGTTCGCCCGGATGGTGGAGACGGTGCTCGAGGGCCTGGACATCGATCTGGTGTTCGAGCCCGGCCGCGTGATCGCGGCCAACGCCGGGGTGCTGCTGTCGCGCGTGATCCACGTGCACGAACGGCCCGAGGGGCGCCGCTTCCTGGTGGTCGACGGGGCGATGAACGACCTGGTCCGCCCGGCCATGTACGACGCCTTCCACGACATTCGCCCGGTGAAGACGCCGCGCACCGGCGCCAACCTTTCGGCCTTCGACGTGGTCGGCCCGGTGTGCGAGACCGGCGACACCTTCTGCCGCGACCGCGAGCTGCCGCCGCTGGAAGCCGGCGACCTGGTCGCCTTCATGACCGCCGGCGCCTACGGCGCAGCCATGTCGAGCGAATACAACACCCGCCCCCTGGCGCCCGAGGTGCTGGTCAAGGGCAACCAGTACGCGGTGGTGCGGCCCCGGCCGACCTATGAGGAGATGCTGGCGAGGGAGCCGCTGGCGCCGTGGTTGTAGGACGCTGGCGGCTCTGCGCTGCGGTCCGCTGGAGGTGACGGGCGGGCGTTAGAGCATTCGAACCTTTTTGGGGCGTCAGCGGTTAGACGCCTGCAGCCTTGAAAGGGCCCGTCATGACCAAGCACCAGATCGCAATCGTGGTCGGCAGCCTTCGGCGGGACAGCATCAACCGGAAGGTTGCCCGGTCGATTTGCGCCTTCACGCCGCACGCCCTCGACTGCAAGATCGTCGAGATCGGCGATCTGCCGCATTACAACCAGGACCAGGAGTCAAATCCACCCGAAGCCTACGCGCGTTTCCGGCAACAGATCTCGGCCGTCGACGGGATTCTGTTCTGCACCCCGGAATACAATCGTGGGATGCCAGGCGTCCTGAAGAACGCGATCGATGTCGGCTCCCGTCCGTACGGTCAAAGCGTCTGGGACAAAAAGCCGGCAGCGATCATAAGCGCGTCGCCAGGAGGGATCGGCGGCTTCGGCGCCAATCACCAACTGCGCCAGGCATGCGTCTTTTTGAACATGCCCGTGATGCAGCAGCCGGAGGCATATCTTGGAAGCGTAACGGACGCCCAATTCGATGAAGAAGGACGCTTGAGGGAAGGACCGCTGAAAGAGCTGGTCCTCCAACTCGCGGGGGCCTTCGCCGACTGGGTGGACATCATCGTGCGATCCCGCAAGCTGCTTGCCGAGGACGCGGCCCACGCGGCGAAGGCAGCCGCCGAATAGTTCGGGGCCCGCGCGCGCCCGAGGTGCTGGTCAAGGGCGACCAGTACGCAGTGGCGTCACCGCTGTTTGTCAGTCGGGTTATTATAGAGTGTCACCTCGACCGACCCCTCGTAGGAGAAAATGCGCGACACGCGCTGGTCAACGCCGCTTGTCCAACTGATTGCAGCGCCATTCGCATAGGTTGAGCTCGTGCTGGTTCCGATTGAGATCGAGTTATATTCCTGGCCGACCCGAGCGGGATCTGTAGCGACCAGCACATAGGCGTCACCGGCTCGGGGTTGAAACTGCACCGAATAGACCGTGCCGCGGAAGAAGTAGTCGGCGGTCGAGAAGCTCCGCCTGACCTTACCCTCCCGATCCAGGATCGAAATTTGCGGCGGGAGGAGGCGGGTCTGTTCCAAGATCGATCCCACCGTCACCGTCTTAGTCTCGGCGTCCTCCGGCAGAGCATAGACATGGTAGGGGCTCGCGCCATCTTGCCGGCTGAGGCACGGGGCCATCGCATCCAACCGCGTCGTAACGCTGTAAACCGCCTTGTCCTTCGGCGGGGTCAAGCTGATCGCCGCCGATAGGTCCGGACTGGCCGGGCAGTCCTTGTGCGCGTAGGTGACCACGGCGGCGGGGGGCGCCGTAGCGCAGCCCGCCAGGACCGTGACGGTGAGGATGATCGCGATTCCTTCGCGAATGCAGGGCATGCGTCGCCCCTATCGAAGGAGTTGGGCGACGGTGTCGGCGACCTGGTACAGAGCGTCCTCGAGCCCGGCCTCCAATCGCTTGGGGTCCGACAGCATGTCAGTGCGGTTCTTGAAGGCGTAGGTCGGGTTCGGCGTTAGGGTGATGACGCCCCTGGTCGGGGCTATATCGTTGTAGGCGATGGTGTTTTCCATCAGCGTCTTGGAGGTGTCCTTCGCGCTGACGAGCCTGACCTTCGCCGTGAGGGTCGGGCGGAATGGCTTGAACGCACCCGCGGACAGATAGCCGTAGTCGATGACGACGACGTCGAGGTAGGCGTCCACCGGCTCGGGCGTGGAAGGATAGGCCGTGACGAACTCCCGCTTGGCGCGGTCGCCGGTGTCCAGGGGCTTCACCGTATAGCCTTGCGAGCCGAGGGCCGTGATGATCCGGCCCTGAAGCTTGCTCTCCGCGTTGAAGCCGTCGCCTACCAGCGCCTTGTTAACCTCGTCCGCGCGATTCGCTTGAATCCCTGCGTCCACCAGGGCCCCGATCAGGCCGAAGTTCGAACCGACCGAAGCCGCTTCGTAAGCGATCGGCTTCTTCGGTACAGCGTCGCTGGCGAGCCCAATGGAGTGAACGCCGTTGGAAGCGTGATCGTAAGGCTTGCCTACGTAAGGCGTGGCGCAGGCGCTCAAACTCAATGCCGCGCAAACGGCGGCAAGAACTCTCGACATTCTATTAGCTCCCCCAAGCTTCGCTGTAGTGATGGAGTTGCTACCTGGGGTTGTCAAGGACCGGTTAGGCAGCGCCAGGCTCGGGGGAGGTCGCCGTGGCCAAGACCTAGTCCATCACCCCGACATACGGCAGCCCGCGCCAGGCGCCGGCGGAGTCCATGCCGTAGCCGACCAGGTAGCGGGCGGGAGCTTCCCAGCCGACGAAGTCGGGCTCGGCGGCGCGCGGTTGCGGCCAGGGCTTGCGGGCGAACACCGCGGCCAGCACCTCGCCGGCCCCGGCCTCGCGGGCGAAGCGCCCGGCCTCGCTCAGCGACAGGCCGGAGTCGAACACGTCGTCGATCAGCAGGACCTGGCGGCCGGCCACCGGCCGCTGCAGCCCGGCGCGCACTTCGCACCGGCCGCTGGAGTTGCGCGCGTCGCCGTAGGAGGCCAGCCACAGGGCGTCGAACATCAGGTGGCGGCCGCGCGCGGCCAGGGCCCGGGTCAGGTCGGCGGCGAACCACAGCCCGCCGGTCAGCAGCGCGACGGCCACGGTCTCGTCGGTGGTGCGCGGGGCGATCTGGTCCGCCAGCCGGTCGACGCGCTGCGCCACCTCGTCGGCGGCCAGCAGCACCGGCGGCGCGGAAAGGGTCAGGCCGTCCATCCTAGCGGGCTCCGGTCTTGGCGGGGGGCGCGACCTTGGCCGGGAGGGGGGCCGGGACGGGGGTCGGCGACGCGGCGGGCGCCGGAGCCGGAGCGGCGACCGGCGGCGCGGCATCGGCCGGGGCGGGGGCCTGGGGTCGGGCGTCGGGCAGGACCAGGGTCACGCTCACATCCGCATAGCCGGCCGGCGGGTCGGCCACGCCCAGCGAGAACGGCCTCGCTTCGCCCACCTTCAGCGGCGGGGCGGAAATCTGGATAGTCTTGTGGTCCAGGTCGCGTCCATTCCTGTCCAGCACGTCGACGCGGAAGGCCGGTGCGGGGACCGGGACGGCGGCCACGTTGCGCAGCACGCCGGTCACCGCCAGCGCCCGGTGGCCCTGCAGCAGGGACGGGACGGCCCGCACCTTCTCGATCATCAGCCCCGTGCTGTTGACCGGCATGCCGATGGCCGCATAGGCGGTGGCCGTGCCCGGCGACAGCTGGACCACCTGTTCGCGGAACACCATGGCCAGGCCCAGCAGGATGACCACGGCGGCGGCCAGCCCCGCCCAGACGGCGGCGTTGACGGTGGCGGCCTGGGTCGCCTTGCGCTGGGCGGCGGCCTTCTTCTCGCGCAGGATCTCGGCCCGGCGCGCGGCGCCCGACGACAGCTCGGCCTCGGCCTCGGGCTCCGGCTCCGGCGCCGCGGCGGCGGGAGGCTCCGGCACGGCGAAGTCCTCTTCGGCCTGCGCGCCCCGGAGCGGGTACTCGCGCCAGACGGCCTCGCACTGGGCGCACCTCACCCTGCGGCCCCCCCGTCCTATCTGGACGTCCGGCAGGAAATAGCGGGTAGCGCACTCAGGACAGGTCAGTATCATGGCTGGCGAATCGGAACGCTCCTGCACCCCGGCTATGGAGGTCGCCGATTTCCGTCCTCATGTCCAGAAACCCGCGCCAGACCTCAACGTCTCCCGACGAGGAGAATGAACCCGCCGCGGCGGCCCCGGTGCTGCGCTTTTCCGGCGTCAGCATGCGCTATGGCCGCGGTCCGCAGACGCTGAGCGACGTCTCGTTCGACCTGGCGCCGGGTTCCTTCCATTTCCTCACCGGCCCCTCGGGGGCAGGCAAGAGCTCGCTGCTGAAGCTGATCTACCTGGCGGCCAGGCCGTCGCGCGGGCTGATCACCCTGTTCGGCCAGGACCTGGCGGTGCTGCCCCGCCGCGAGCTGCCGCAGCTGCGCCGGCGCATCGGGGTGGTGTTCCAGGAATTCCGGCTGCTCGATCATCTGAGCGCCTTCGACAACGTCGCCCTGCCGCTGCGCCTGGCGGGGCGCAAGCCCAAGGCCTACAAGAACGACGTGGCCGAACTGCTGGCGTGGGTCGGGCTCGGGCCGCGGCTGCACGCCATGCCCGCGACCCTGTCGGGCGGCGAGAAGCAGCGCCTGGCCATCGCCCGGGCGGTGGTCAGCCGACCCGAGATCCTGCTGGCCGACGAGCCTACCGGCAATGTCGACCAGGAGATGGCGGTGCGTATCCTGCGCCTGTTCGTCGAGCTGAACCGGATGGGGACCACGGTGCTGATCGCCAGCCACGACCGCGACCTGGTGGCCCGCTCGGGCATGCCGGAGCTGCGCCTGGAGCAGGGCCGGCTGTCGCTGGCGCAGCCGGGCGCCGGGACGCCTGCCGCATGAGCGCCGAAGCCGCCCAGGCTTTCCTGCGCCGCTGGAAGCCCGGTCCCCTGATGCCGCGCGGCGACGCGCGCGACGGCGGGCTGGTGTTCGTCATCGCGGTGCTGTGTTTCTTCGCCTGCCTCGCGGCGCTGGCCGCCCTGGCCGCCGACCGGGCCGCCGGCGGCTGGTCGTCCCAGCTGCGCGGGTCGGCCACGGTGCTGGTTCGGCCGAGGG
>JAQGII010000053.1 GCA_028291305.1 Caulobacteraceae bacterium | reverse complement strand
TGGCGCAGCAGGTCGAGCCGGGTGGCGTCGCCATAGTGCACCCGCCGGCCGAACCGGCGCAGCAGGTCGATCTGCTCGATGCTGGAGTCCAGCACCACGGTCTTGAAGCCGTTGGCCACCAGCAGTCGCCCCGGCATCTGGCCGAAGCGACCGAAGCCGGCGATGATCACGTCCGGCGCGCCCTCGTCGAACGGCAGGACGTCCGGCGCCGGCCTGGCCTTGCGCGTCTCCGCCCGCCCGTTGATCCACTCGACCCCGGCCATGGCCAGAGGCGTCAGGGCCATCGACAGGGCCACGGCGGCGGTCAGGAAGGCAGTCGGCCCCGGTCCGATCAACCCGTCGGCGGCGATCAGTCCCAGGAGGACGAAGGCGAATTCGCCGACCTGGGACAGGGACACGGCGGTGGCGGCGGCGTCGCGCCGCCCCAGTCCGCCCAGCCGCCCCAACAGGAACATGACCACGCCCTTCAGCGTCATCACCCCGACCACCGCGCCGGCCAGGGCCAGGGGCTGGCCCAGCACCACGCGGAAATCGAGGCTGGCGCCGACGGTGATGAAGAATAGGCCCAGCAGCAGGCCGCGGAACGGCTCGATGTCGGTCTCCAGCTCGCGGCGGAACTCGCTCTCGGCCAGGACCACCCCGGCCAGGAAGGCGCCCAGGGCCGGCGACAGGCCGACCAGCTCCATCAGCACGGCGACGGCGATCACCAGCAGCAGGGCCGACGCGGTGAAGATCTCGCGTAGGCGCGCGCTGGCGATGAAGCGGAACACGGGCCGAACCAGGTAGCGCCCGCCGCCGACCACCGCCGCCACCGCGGCCAGACCGGCGATGGCCTGCAGCCAGCCCGGTTGTCCGGCCAGCAGGTTGGCGCTGGGATGGGCGGGTCCGCCGGCATGGGCGCCGGGGGCCAGCAGCGGCAGGATGGCGAACAGCGGGATCACCGCCAGGTCCTGGAGCAGCAGCACGCCGAAGGCGGTCTGGCCGACCGGGCCCTGCCTCAGTCCCTTCTCCTCCAGGGTCTGCAGGACGATGGCGGTGGAGGACATGGCCATGACGAACCCGACGGCCAGGGCGCTCTGCCAATTGAGGCCGAACAGCATGGCCGCGCCGCCGACCACCGCGGCGGTGACCCCGACCTGGGCCCCGCCCAGGCCGAAAATGATCCCGCGCAGGTCCCACAGCAGGGCGGGCCGCACCTCCAGCCCGATCAGGAACAGCAGGATCACCACGCCGAACTCGGCGAACCGCATGACGTCCGCCTGCTGGCCCACCAGGCTGAGGGCGAAGGGGCCGATCACCACTCCGGCGATCAGGTAGCCGAGCACCGAACCCAGCCCCAGCCGCTTGGCGATCGGCACCGAGAAGACGCCTGCCGCCAGGTAGACCAGGGCCTGAATCAGCAGGGATTGGCTGTTCATCAGTGCAGTTCCGCGATGTCGGGGCGCTCGGGCCCGGTGCGCACGGCCAGCGCCGCCAGCGCCGCCAGGCGCCGGCGATAGGCGTCGGCCCCGGCCTGCAGGGTGCGCTCGGTCTTGGTCCCGGAGGCATGCAGCACGAACGGCTTCTCCCATGCCATGCCGCACAGGCGCGCGGTCTGCTCCAGCGGCCGCAGGAATTCCCCGATGGTGTAGGTGTTGTAGCTGTTCGGCCCATAGGCCTCGGCCCGGGCGCCGGTGGTGCAGGCGACGAACAGCCGCTTGCCCCTCATCGCCGCGCCGCCTTGGCCGTAGGCGAAGCCGTACAGCCACACCAGGTCGAGCCACTCCTTGAGCAGGGCGGGGGCCGAGTACCAGTAGAGGGGGAACTGCAGGCCGATGACGGCGTGGTCCAGAAGGCGTTTCTGTTCGGCGCGCACGTCGATGGTGAAGTCCGGATAGACCTCGTAGAGGTCGTGCAGGGTCACCCCGGCGACCTCCTGGGCGGCCTGGAACATCCGCTGATTGACCCGCGAGCGTTCCAGCGCCGGGTGGGCCATGACCAGGAGCATGCCGTCGCCTGTCATGTTGTTCCTCTACTGTGCCGGAAACCGGGCAGACCGCCTTCGCCCGCCACGCTCCGGCACGCCTGCATTCGCCTCAATCCGCACGATAGGACGCTGCGGCGGATTGAAAATCCACCCCGTCTTTGCCATGCACGGTACAACGCACCGGAAGGAAAAACCGATGGTTCACAAAGTCTACGCGGACGCCGCCTCGGCGCTGGACGGCCTGCTGTTCGACGGCATGACGATGATGTCGGGCGGCTTCGGCCTGTCGGGCAATCCGGAGACCCTGATTCCCCAGGTGATGGCCTCGGGCGTCAAGGACCTGACGGTGATCTCCAACAACTGCGGGGCCGACGGCTTCGGCCTGTGGATGCTGCTCGACGCCGGCCAGATCCGCAAGATGGTCTCGTCCTACGTCGGGGAGAACAAGCTGTTCGAGAAGCTCTACCTGTCGGGCGAGCTGGAGCTGGAGCTCAATCCGCAAGGCACCCTGGCCGAGCGCATCCGCGCCGGCGGGGCGGGCATCCCGGCCTTCTTCACCCGGACCGGCGTCGGCACGGTGGTGGCCGAAGGCAAGCCGGTGCAGGAGTTCGACGGCGAGACCTATGTGATGGAGCGCTGGCTGCGCGCCGACCTGGCCATCGTCAAGGGCTGGAAGGCCGACACCGAAGGCAACGTCATCTACCGCAAGACGGCGCGCAACTTTAACCCCGTGATGGCCACGGCGGCCAAGGTGACGGTGGTCGAGGTCGAGGAGATCGTGCCGGCCGGCTCCCTGGACCCGGACAACATCCACACCCCCTCGATCTATGTCGACCGCGTGATCCAGGGCGGCCCCTACGAGAAGCGGATCGAGTTCCGCACCACCCGCCCCAGAGAAACCGCGACCGAGGAGGCCGTCTGATGCCCTGGACCCGCAACGACATGGCCGCCCGCGCGGCGCGCGAGCTGAAGGACGGCTATTACGTCAACCTCGGCATCGGCATCCCGACCCTGGTGGCCAACTACATCCCCAGGGGCATGGACGTGACGCTGCAGAGCGAGAACGGCATGCTCGGCATCGGCCCCTACCCCTACGACGACGAGGTCGATCCCGACCTGATCAACGCCGGCAAGCAGACGGTGACCGCCCTGCCGCGCTCCAGCTTCTTCTCCAGCGCCGACAGCTTCGCCATGATCCGCGGCGGCCATATCGACATGGCCGTGCTGGGCGCCATGCAGGTGGCCGAGAATGGCGATCTGGCCAACTGGACCATCCCCGGCAAGATGGTGAAGGGCATGGGCGGGGCGATGGACCTGGTGGCCGGCGTCAAGAAGATCGTCGTGGTGATGGAGCACAACGACAAGTCGGGCGGCGCCAAGTTCGTCAAGCGCTGCACCCTGCCGCTGACCGGCGCCGGCGTGGTCGACATGCTGATCACCGACCTGGCGGTGTTCGATCTGCCCAAGGGCAGGCCGGCGCGGCTGATCGAACTGGCCCCCGGCGTCGGCGCCGAGGAGGTCCAGGCCAAGACCGAAGCCGCCTACGAGGTGGCGCTCGGCCAGCCTGCAGCGGCCTGAGACGGTTTTTCGCCTAAATCCTGGGCAGTCAGGGCTCCCGATGGGCGCCCGACGGGCAATTGCCGCAGTGCGGCATGGCTGCTGTCGCGCGCCGGTGAAAGCCCAATGACGCCGTAACGGCTTTGCGGCCAATGCTTCGGCGTGTCCCATGAAGAACATCGTTCGATTTTGACGGGCGCGCGCGCCGGCCTCGCGCGGACGCTGACCCGCTTGGCGCGTGTGCTGCACCCGGACGAGGACCCTGC
>JAQGII010000050.1 GCA_028291305.1 Caulobacteraceae bacterium | reverse complement strand
TTTCGGCGAGCCGCGCATGGACGGTCGCGGCATTGCGGATCGTCATCGCCTGCAAGACAGAGATGCCGATCGCCGAACCGATGTTGCGGATTAGCGTGAACATCGCCGCCCCCTCGTTGCGCAAGCGGATATCGAGTGTCGCGAACGCGATCGTGGTCAGCGGCACGAAGATCAGGCCGGTGCCCAGGCCCTGGATGACCGCGCTGATGACCAGGGGCGCCGAGGTCATCTCCAGGGAGAACTTGCTCATCTGCCAGGCCGACAGGCCGCTCAGGAACAGGCCGAACGCCACCAGCAGGCGCGAGTCGACCCGGCCCACCAGTTGGCCGACGATGAACATGGCGGCGAAGGCGCCGATGCCCCGGGGCATCATCACCAGGCCGGTGGTGACCACGGGATAGCCCATCAGCACCTCCAGCATCGCCGGCAGCAGGGCCATGCTGGAATAGAGCAATATGCCCAGGAAGAAGCCGACCACCGTGGCCACCACGAAGCTGCGGTCGCGCATCAGCGCCCGGTCGAAGAACGGGTTCTTGGCGGTCAGCGAATGCACGGTGAACAGATAGATGGCGGTGGCCGCGACGATGCCCTCGGCCCAGATCTCCTTGGATCCCAGCCAGTCCTGGGTCGGGCCACGGTCGAGCATCAGCTGGAAGGCGGCGATGAACACCACCAGGGCGCCGAAGCCGAAGAAGTCGAACGGCTTGGGGATGTCCTGCTTGCTGTTGGAGATGAACATCCACACCCCGGTGTAGGCGAGGATGCCGATGGGGACGTTGATGAAGAACACCCAGCGCCAGCTGTAGTTGTCGGTCAGCCAGCCGCCCAGGGCCGGGCCCATGATCGGGCCGAGGATGGCGCCCGCGCCCCAGATGGCCATGGCCTGGCCGTGCTTTTCCTTGGGCCAGATGTCGAGCAGCACCGCCTGCGACAGCGGGATCAGCGCCGCCCCGAACAGGCCCTGAAGGAGCCGGAAGCCGACGATCTCGACCAGGCTGCCGGCCATGCCGCACAGCACCGAGGCGATGGTGAAGCCGGCGATGGACACCTGGAACAGGAGCTTGCGGCCGATGCGCCCGGCCAGCCAGCCGGTCATCGGCGTCATGATGGTGGCGGCCACGATGTAGGAGGTCAGGACCCAGGTGATCTGGTCCTGCGACGCCGACACGCTGCCCTGGATATGCGGCAGGGCCACGTTGGCGATGGTGGTGTCGAGGGAGTTCATCACCGTGGCCAGCATGATGCTGATGGTGATGGCCCACTTGTTGGGCGCGCCCGTATCGGCCCTGGCCAGCATGGCGCGCGGCCTAGCGGCCCGCCGGACCGGTGTCGACCTTGACGTTGGCGCTGAGGCCGGCGTGCGAGGCCATCGCCGGAGGCGGCTGGTCGAACTCGATGCGCACCGGCAGGCGCTGCACCACCTTGACCCAGTTGCCGGTGGCGTTCTGGGCCGGGAGGATCGAGAAGGTCGAGCCCGCGCCGGGGCTGAAGCTGGCCACGCGGCCCTGCAGCTTCTGGCCGCGGGCGGCGTCGATGGCGATCGCGGCCAGTTGGCCGACGCGCATCTTGGCCAGCTGGTCTTCCTTGAAGTCGGCCTCGATGTAGGGCCGGCCCGACACCAGCCAGAACAGCGGCTGGGCGGCGGTGATGTAGCTGCCGAGCTGGATCTGCTCGACCTTGGTCACCACGCCGTCCTGCGGCGCGACGATGGTGGTGTAGCCGACGGCCAGCTGGGCGCGCTGCAGCGCCGCCAGGGCCTGCATCACCGCGGGCTGGGCGTCGATCGGGCTGTTGTCGGCGCCGGCGGCGGTGCGCGCCGCGACGGCCTGCTGGCGGATGGCCTCGAGATGCGCGCGGGCCTCGTCCGCGGCGTTCCGGGCCTGGTCGAGCTGCTGCTGCGAGGCGACGCCGCCGCCCGCCAGCACCTTCTGGCGCGCCAGTTCGCGCTGGGCGTAGTCGAGGCCGGCCTGGGCTTCGGTGACGGCGGCGCTCTGCTGGCCGGCCGTGGCGCGCTGGGTCTGCACCTGCAGGCGGGCGGTGGCCAGTTGCGCCTGGGCCTGGGCCAGGGCGGCCTTGAAGTCGCGGTCGTCCAGGCGGAACAGCAGCTGCCCCTTCTTGACCGGCTGGTTGTCGCGCACGGCCAGCTCGACCACCCGGGCCGAGACGTTGGCGCTGATCGGCGTGCGCGCCGCCATCACATAGGCGTCGTCGGTGCTCTGGTAGCGTCCGCCCGTGAGGATGAAATAGGCCACCACCGCGATCACGATCGCCGGCCCGCCGATCAGGAGCGGCCAGCGCAGACGCTGGCCGATGCTCCGGCCGCCGTTGGATTGGCTCCCCAGCCCTTCGCTCAAGTCGGTCGCTCCAGATGCACAGATGGCCGTAGGCGCCGATCTCTCGGCCCCTCGGCGATCATGGATGACGGGTCGTCGTCGTCAGGGGTTGGAGGCCCCATCTTAAATACGCCGGACGGGGCCTCCGCACGGTCATGTAGGGTGCGCTAACCCATGATCCAAATGATATGATATCACACCCATCATGAGCGATGTGCATTTCAACCAGCTGGACCTGAACCTGCTGCGGGTGTTCGACGCCCTGCTCGACGAACGCAACGTGACCCGCGCGGGCGACCGGCTGGGGCTCAGCCAGTCCGCCGTCAGCCACGCGCTGGGCCGGCTGCGCCTGACCCTGGGCGACGACCTGTTCGTGCGCCGCTCGACCGGCATGGAGCCCACCCCCCGGGCCCTGGAAATCGGTCCCCTCCTGCACACCGCCCTTCTGCAGATGCACAGCGCCCTGGCGCCGGCGGGGTTCGACCCGGCCAGCACCGAGCGCCGCTTCACTATCGCCGCCGGCCCCTACGGCTGCGCGGTGCTGATCCCTGCCGTGGTCGACGCCCTGCAGCGCCTGGCGCCGGGCGCGACCCTGCATATCGCCGCCTACGGCGAGGGCACCGTCGAGGCGCTGGACGCCGGACGCAACGACGCCGCCATCATGGGCGCGGACCCGCCGGGCCGGCGGTTCCGCTTCCAGCGCCTGTTCACCGAAACCATGGTGTGGATCGTGCGCGCCGGCCACCCCCTGACGCAGGGGGACCTGACCCTGCAGCGGCTGATGGAGACGCCGCACATCCTGGTGTCTGGCTCCGAAGACCCGTTCGACGCCGAGGCCGGTCCGGTCGGGCCGGGCCTGAAATACCGCCGGGGCTGGGACCGGCAGGAGGCCCACGCCGGCGAACTGGTGCGCCGTCCGGCCGCGCGCAAGGTCGCGGTGGTGACTCCGGACTCCATCTCGGCCCTGGCCATCGCCACCCGGTCGGACATGGCCGCCCTGATCCCCCGGCGGCTGGCCCTGAACGCCGGCGCCGCCGGCCGCGTCGTGGTGCTGCCGGCCCTGCAGCCGCCCGTCACCCTGGAGATCGGCGCCATCTTCCGTGAGGACCGGCTGGCCGATCCGGCGGTGGCCTGGCTGTCGCGCATCCTGGCGCAAGCGGCGGCGGCGTTATAGCAGGGCTTGACCGCGCGGGCGGCGGAGGGCCAGCCTCCGCCCAGAACAAGATGAGCGGGAGGAGCCCGTCGTGATCGTCCGCAAGCCGGAAGACGTCACCGCCTCGGTGCTGGAGGTGATGGAGCGCACCGCCGACCCGCGGCTGCGCGAGATCATGGTCTGCCTGGCCCGCCACCTGCACGGCTTCGTGCGCGAGGTGAACCTGACCGAGGCCGAGTACCGCCAGGCCGCCGCCCTGCTGGCCGATCTCGGCAAGCAGACCACCGACACGCACAACGAGGTGGTGCTGATGGGCGGCTCGCTGGGCCTGTCGGCCCTGGTCTGCCTGCTCAACAACGGCGACCACGGCCGCGCCGAGACCTCGCAGAACCTGCTGGGGCCCTTCTGGCGCCTGAACTCGCCGCCGATGGACAACGGCGACAGCATCGTCCGCTCCGAGACGCCGGGGCCGGTGCTGTTCGTCGACGCCCGGGTGCAGGACCGCGCGGGCGCGCCGGTCGCGGGCGCGCGGGTCGACATCTGGCATTCCTCGCCGGTCGGCTACTACGAGAACCAGGACGAGACCCAGGCCGACATGAACCTGCGCGGGACCTTCACCACCGACGACGACGGCCGCGTCTGGTTCCGCACGGTCAAGCCCGCCGGCTATCCCATCCCCACCGACGGCGTGGTCGGCCGCCTGCTGGCCGCCCAGAACCGGCATCCGTACCGCCCCGCCCACCTGCACGCCCTGATCTACAAGCCGGGCTTCAAGACCCTGACCTCCCAGGTCTATGTCGACGACGACCAGTACCTGGAGACCGACGTGCAGTTCGGCGTGACGCGGGCGCTGGTCGGCGAGTATCGCCGGCGCGAGGGGCCGCACCCGACCGCGGCCGACATCGCCGCCCCCTGGTATTCGCTGGACTACGTCTTCACCATGGAGCCGGGCGAGGCCCGCCTGCCCATGCCGCCGATCAAGTAGGAAAACACCCTCGATGTTGAGCGACGCACAACGCCGCGCCGCGGCCCAGGCCCTGCTGGCCGCGGACCGCACGCGCAAGCCGATCCCCCAGCTGAGCAAGACCTATCCCGAGATGACCCTGGAGGACGCCTACGCCGTCCAGGGCCTGTGGGCCCAGGCGCTGATCGACGGCGGCGCGCGCCGGGTGGGGACCAAGATCGGCCTGACCTCGCGGGCCATGCAGATGGCGTCCAACTTCACCGAGCCGGACTACGGCTTCCTGATGGACGACATGATCTTCAACGACGGGGCCAGGATCGAGGCCGGCCGCTTCATGGCGCCGCGGCTGGAGGTCGAGCTGGCCTTCGTGCTGGGCGAGGACCTGGAGGGGCCGACCGCGCGGGTGCACGACGTGATGCGGGCCACCGAGTTCGTCACCCCGGCGCTGGAGATCATCGACTACCGCACCGACACCCCGCGCAAGATCGTCGACACC
>JAQGII010000025.1 GCA_028291305.1 Caulobacteraceae bacterium | reverse complement strand
CGAGGTGCTCGATCAGACGTCGCGATTTCTGGCAGGTCGCGACGCTCGCCTATAGCTTGTGTCAATCCGGCACACCCTAAGTTGCAGGCGTGGCTGTCGCCGCGACGTTCCCCATGCCGCGGGCGGGCGCCCGGCCCTTTGGCAACGAGGCCTGGCGAGGCCCTGGCTATTGCCGGCGCTCACCGCCAGGGCGCCCCCGGGAGCCTACGCAGCCTGCAACGGCCAGATCAGCCTCGATGGCCGCCAGGCGGACTTCGACGCCCGGGCGAGGGCCGGCGCCCGGTCGCTCGGCGAGGTCGAAGGCGGCTATCCGTCCGCCGGATCGGCAGAGCCGTCAGTACACGCCGGCGCGGTTGATCTTGTCCATCTGGCCCTTGCCGAGGCTCGCCTCGGGGGCGGCCTGGACCTTGCTCACGGTCACCGAGGCGCCGGCGCTGTTGCTGTCGGCGCTGCGCAGAAGCAGGGCGACCGGCCCGGCGCCGGCGGCGGTGTGCAGATAGACCGAGGTCTTGCCCTGCTGCGGCGCGACGATCGCTTCGCGCGACACCAGCTCGCCGCCGTCGGGGCGCGCCAGGGACACGCCGACGCGGCCGGCCAGCGCCTCGAGGTCCACCTTGATGATGCCGGCCGTGTCGGTGAGCGTGGCGCCGAGCGGCTGGGCCACGCCGCCGAAATCGTAGGAGCTGGCGGGAATGGAGAAGGTCTGCGGCAGCGCGCCGATCACCGTCTGTTCGGGCAGCCGCACCCAGGCGGTCGAGACGTCGGTCCAGGCCGGCTTGGCCAGCATGTTGGCGCTGAGCAGGAAGCCGGCGCCGACCCCCACCAGCAGGCCGAGGACGGCGCCGCCCAGGAAGGCTCGCGTCACCGGCCGCATGACCGGGCGGGCGATGGGGCGGTCGACGGGGGGAGCGGCTTGGTCGGTCATGGCAATCTCCGGCCCTCCTTGGAGCAAGGAGGGCGTTTCCCTGATAAATGCCGCAAACGCCTGCATCGTTGCATGGCAGCGCTTGGGAGGCGTCCGCGGGACCGCCGCCAGGCAAGCTTCCGTTGACTCTCTTTGTTAGGCCGAACGTTAAGGCTGGCGGGCGAAACTGCATGGGCGATCATCCGGAAAGCCCCCTGTTCATGGACATCCAGGAGCATCTGACTGCCTTCGACGGCTGGCTGACCCGCCGGATCGAGGAGGCCTACGACGCCAGCAAGGACCTGGCGTTCCGCGATCTGACGCCCGAGCGTCCGTGCGAGGACGGTTGGGAATACCGCCTGCTCGATCCCGGCTGCCGGACCCCCGAGGGCGAAGGCTGGAGCGTCTACCGCCTGCAAGGCGTGTGGCCGGAGTTCCTGGCGGCGGCCGAGGGCGAGCGCGCCGGCCCGTCCGGCAGCGTCTGCGGCGCGTCGTTCGACGAAGGCTGAGCGGCCGGGTCCGCCGGGGGCTGCCTGCGGCGCTTGCCTGACCGGGGCCGGCGTGGAACACCGCCGGGATGACCAGGCTCGGCTCCATCCAGAGGCTGCGGGCGATCGCCGCCATCGGCGTGGCCCTGTTCCACGCCTGCCAGTGGTCCGGCGTGGATTTCGCCGTCGGCGCCGCCGGCGTGGACATCTTCTTCGTCATCTCGGGGTTCGTGCTGTGGACGGCGGCGCAGGCGCGACCCGTCTCGCCGGGCGCCTTCCTGGCCGCGCGGCTCGCCCGCGTCGCTCCGCTCTACTGGCTGGTCACCCTGGCCGTCACGGCGCTGGTGCTATGGCGGCCGCAGGCCATGTCGGTGGCGCATTTCACGCCGTCCCACCTGATCCTGTCGCTGCTGCTGGTCCCGCACAACGATCCGGTGGGCGACGCCTTCCCGATGGTGGCCAGCGGCTGGACCCTGACCTACGAAGCCTTCTTCTACCTGGCGCTCGCCCTGACCCTGGCCGTCCCCAAGGACCGCCGTTTCCAGGTGATGTCGCTGGTCCTGCTCGCGGCGTCGGTCATCGGCCTGGGCTATCACAGCCTGTACCCGCTGTTGGCCAACCCCCTGCTGCTGGAATTCCTGGCCGGGATCGGGCTCGCGCGTCTGTGGGCGCGCGGGCGGCTGCAGCGGATCGACCCGCGCTGGGGCTGGGGGATCACCGCGCTGGGCGCGCTGGTCCTGTTCGGCCTGCAGGTGGGCGGGGTGCGCGACGACTTCTGGCGGCCGTTCCTGTGGGGGCCGCCGGCGGCGCTGATCGTGGCGGGGGCCCTGAAACTGGAGGCCGCCGGCCGGCTCGGCCACGGCCGGCTGGGCAGGGCCCTGGAGGGTCTCGGCGACGCCTCCTACTCGATCTACCTGTGCCAGCTCCCGGTGATCGCCGTGTTCGCCTGGCTCACGCGGGGACAGCCCGCCCTGGTCCGCGCGCCGCTGGCTCTGGCGCTGGCGATAGCCGCGGGCCTGGCCTGCTACGCCCTGGTGGAAAAGCCGATCGGCCGCGCCCTGCGGTCAGTGGACCGCCGCCGTCGCATCCTGGAGCAGGACCGGCATGGGCGAGGACTCGGGCCGCCCGAACAGGTAGCCCTGGCCGCAGTCGACGCCGACCTGGCGTAGGGCCGCGACGGTCTGCGGGGTTTCCACCATCTGGGCGATGGAGGTGATCTTCAGCTCGCGGCACAGCCCGCTCAGGTGCCGGACCAGCACGCCGTTGCGGCTGCCGGGCTCGGTCAGCTCGCGGATATAGCGTCCGTCGATCTTTACCGAATCCACCGAGACCGCGCGCAGATAGTCGAACGAGGACGAGCCCGATCCGAAGCCGTCCAGGCAGATGGCGGCCCCGCTGCGGCGCAGGCCCCGGACCAGGGCGTCGGCCCGGTGCAGGTCGCCCAGGGCCGCGCTTTCGGTGATCTCGAAGATCAGCCGCCCGCGCGCCGGCTGGGCGTAGCGCAGGGTGGTCAGCAGCCGTTCGGCGAAGGCCGGCCGGCTCAGCGAGCGCGCCGAGATGTTGGCCGCCAGGCGCAGCTGGGTGTGGGACGGCTTGAGCAGCTGCTGCACCACGGCCTGGACCACGGCCAGGTCGAGGTCCTGGATCAGGTCCATCTCCTCGGCCATGTGGATATCCTCGGCGGGGCTGGCCTCCTTGCCCAGGCGGACGAAGGTCTCGTAGTGGTCCACCTTGTGGGTCTTCAGGTCGACCACGGGCTGGTAGACTAGGCTGAAGTCCTTGGTGGCCACCGCCGCCTTGAAGCGGTCGATCTGGGCGACGGCCTTTTCGACCTCCCCGGTCAGCGAGGCGGACTTGGGCCCGTCATTGCTCTTCATGAACCGGTCCAGCGCCACCCGCAGGGTGCGCAGGCCTTCGGTGGGCAGGCCGTTGGGATCGAACTCCAGGGAGTCGAGGCTCGGCTTCACCGAGGACAGGCCGATGTCCGAGATCAGCCGCTCCAGCCGCTCGGTCAGCCGCCCGGCGGGTTCGGCGGAGGCGCGCAGCAGGGCGAAGCGTTCGTCGTCCAGTTCCGCGGCGGAGGAGCCGTCGATGGATTCGGCGCGCAGGGCGGCGGCCACCCGCTCCATGGCCATGGCGCCCTTGCCCTGGCCCAGGGCGCCGGCGGCGCTCCTCAGCCCGGCCAGCTGAACCAGCTCCATGTTCAGCTCGACCCCGGTTTGGGCGGCGGCGCGCAGGGCGCTCTCGGCGATGGCGGCGAAGCTTTCGGAATTATGCAGGCCGTGCTCACCCTTGGCCTCGGCGCCCACCGAGCCCAGCACCCGCAGGGTCAGCGCGCAGGAGATCATCGGCTCCAGCTGCGGCAGGCGGCAGGCGCATAGGGCGCCGTAGCGCTTCAACTGGCGGCCGGGCTTGGGCTTCAGGCCGATCCGGATCGGCCCGCGCCGGTCGCCGGGTTGCAGTCCTGAGAGGAAGGCCTCGACGATGCCCTGGTCCTCGTCGGCCACCAGATCGCGCCAAGCGCTGCCGGTCAGGGCCGCCAGATCGACGCCCGCCACCTGCCGCGCCGCGCCCACGGCGAAAGCAACGACGCCGTCGCCATCCAGTTCGAACAGGAGATCGGCGCTGGCGAACGCGAAACCAAGATACCGGGCGGTGTCTTCAACCATGAGGGGGCCTTGTGCTTGGCCCGTTTAAAGCAGAGCGCGGTTAACAAGCCGGTTAAGAAGCCGTGGGAGCGGCCGGTTTTTTCTTCAGCCGGAGGGGCTCCACTGTGGTCTGCAGGTCCAGCGGCAGGGGCGACGGCGTGCGGGCGATCAGGGCGGCGACATGCTCGGCCAGGAGCGGCGCCGTGGTGAAGCCGCGCGAGCCCAGGCCGCCCAGCACATAGAGGCCCTGGGCGAC
>JAQGII010000024.1 GCA_028291305.1 Caulobacteraceae bacterium | reverse complement strand
CTGGGCTTCTCGGCGCAGCGGACCATGCAGGCCGCCCAGAAGCTCTATGAAGGCGTCGACATCGGCGGCGAGACCGTGGGTCTCATCACCTATATGCGGACCGACGGCGTGCAGGTGGCCCAGGAAGCCATCGTCGAGGCCCGCGAGGTGATCGCCGGCCGCTACGGCAAGGACTACGTCCCCGAACAGCCGCGCTACTACAAGACCAAGGCCAAGAACGCTCAGGAGGCGCACGAAGCCATCCGCCCCACCAGCCTGGCGCGCAACCCGGGCTCGCTGCGCCTGGAGGGCGACCTCGGGCGGCTCTACGAACTGGTGTGGAAGCGCATGATCGCCAGCCAGATGGAAGCGGCGCGCGTCGAACGCACCACCATCGATCTGGAGACCGCCGACGGCAGGACGGGGCTGCGCGCCAACGGCCAGGTGATCCTGTTCGACGGCTATATGGCCGCCTACGAGGAAGGCCGCGACGATCCTGCGCCCTCCGCCGATGGGGAGGACGACACCGGCCGCCTGCCGATCGTCGCCGAAGGCGCCACCGGCCGGGTGCTGAAGGCCCGCGCCGACCAGCACTTCACCGAGCCGCCGCCCCGCTATTCCGAAGCCAGCCTGGTCAAGAAGATGGAGGAGCTCGGCATCGGCCGGCCCTCGACCTACGCCTCGATCCTGACCGTGCTGCGCGACCGCGCTTACGTCCACATGGACAAGAATCGCTTCATCCCGGACGACAAGGGCCGCCTGGTCACCGCCTTCCTCGAGCAGTTCTTCCGCCGCTACGTGGAATACGACTTCACCGCCGCCCTGGAGGAGAAGCTCGACCTCGTGTCCGCCGGCCAGCTTCCCTACAAGGAGCTGCTGCGCGACTTCTGGAAGGACTTCCACGCCGCCGTGGGCGAGATCGGCGACCTGCGCGTCAGCCAGGTGCTGGATTCGCTGAACGAGGCCCTCGGCCCGGTCATCTTCCCGCCCCGCCCGGACGGGACCGATCCGCGCATCTGCCCCACCTGCGGCACGGGCAAGCTTAGCCTGAAGACCAGCCGCTTCGGCGCCTTCATCGGCTGCTCCAACTATCCCGAATGCCGCTACACCCGTCCTATCGCCACGCCCGAGGGCGGCGACGGCGAAGCGGCGGGCGGCGACCGCGAGCTGGGCGTCGACCCGGCGACCATGGAAAAGGTGTGGCTGAAGGACGGCCGCTTCGGCCCCTACGTCCAGCTCGGCGAGGGCGACAAACCGCGCCGCTCCAGCCTGCCCAAGGGCTGGCTGCCGGGAACCCTCGACCTCGACCAGGCCCTGCGGCTGCTATCGCTGCCACGCGAAGTGGGCAAGTCGCCCGACGACGGCAAGCCGATCCTGGCGGGCCTCGGCCGCTACGGCCCCTATGTGCAGCACGACAAGACCTACGCCAGCCTGGCCAATATCGAAGAGGCGTTCGACGTCGGCCTGAACCGCGCCGTCACCTTGATCGCCGAAAAGCGCGCGGGCGGGCCGCGCGGCGCGCGCGGCGGCGCGGCCACCGCCTTGAAGGAGTTGGGCGAGCACCCCGCCACCGGCAAGCCGATCCGCATCCTGGCCGGCCGCTTCGGCCCCTACATCAAGCACGAGGACACCAACGCCAACGTCCCCCGCGGCAAGGACCCGCAGGACGTGACGCTGGAGGAGGCCGTGGCCCTGATCGCCGAGCGTGAAGCCAAGGGCGGCGGGGGCAAGAAAAAGCCCGTCCGCAGGGCGGCGGCCAAGCCCGCGGCAAAGTCGGCCACGGCCAAGAAGGCGCCGGCGAAGAAGCCCGCCGCGAAGAAGAAGGCCCCGGTTAAGAAGACGGCCGCCAAGGCCTGACTCCCAACCGGCATCCTCCGGGCGCCCGCTGGGCGAACCGGGGGACCCAAGCCGCCTGTCCGCTTCGCGGCGTCGCTTGGATCAGCCGGTCAAGCCGGGTGACGCTGATGTGGGGGTGCCCTGGCGCATTGGGTAGCCTCGCCGCCCAAGAGCCGCGTTAGAGTGACTCACCGACTCAAGGACCGCCCCTTGCCCAAGCCGCCCAGAGATAAGCGCCCTCGCGCCCAAGGCCTCCCCGACCGCGACACCCTCATCAAGGTGCTGCGCGAACGGGGCGAGGCGGACGTCGCCGACCTGGCGCGGGAATTCGGCCTGAAGGGCGGCGAGCGGCGGGCGCTGCGCGAGATGCTGCGGTCTCTGCAATCGGATGGCGCTTTGGGAAAACGCGGGCGCAGGGGCTTCTCCGAAGCTGGCGCCCTGCCCCCGGTCGGCGTGGCCGACGTGGTGGAGAAGGACGTCGACGGCGACCTCTACGTGCGCCTGGTCAAGGCGGGCGAGGACGCGCCCATGGTGCGGCTGGCGCCCGGCAAGGACGAGAAGGTCGGCGGCGCGCCGGGGCTCGGCGACCGCATCCTGGTGCGGTTCGAGAAGCAGGAGAACGGCGAGGTCGAGGCCAAGCTGATCAAGCGCCTGGGCCAGACGTCGCAGAAGATCCTGGGCGTGATCCGCAAGGCCAATTCCTCCCATAGGGGACGCATCGAAGTGCGCGTCGAGCCGGTGGACCGGCGCTCCAGGGAGACCCTGGTCATCTCCGAACACGAAGGGGCGCACCTCAAGGACGGCGATCTCGTCCTGGCCCAGGCGGGCCCCACGGACCAGCGCTACGGCCCCAAGCGCGGCAAGATCCTGGAGGTGATCGGCCGCGAGGACGAGCCCCGCGCCGCCTCGCTGATCGCGATCTACGCCCACGGCATCCCCACCGGCTTCTCCGAGGCCGCCGAGGCGGAGGCCAACGCCGCCGAGCCGCCGAGCCTGGCCGGGCGCGAGGACCTGCGCGACACGCCATTCGTCACCATCGACCCGATGGACGCGCGCGACCACGACGACGCCGTCTTCGCCGAGCCCGACACCGATCCGAAGAACGCCGCCGGCTGGATCGTCTGGGTGGCCATCGCCGACGTGGCCGCCTATGTGCGCCCCGGCTCCGCCCTGGACCGCGAGGCGCGGCAGAAGGCCAATTCCGTCTACTTCCCCGACCGGGTCGAGCCGATGCTGCCCGAGCGGCTGTCCAACGGACTGTGCAGCCTGCGCCAGGGCGAGAACCGCGCCTGCATGGCCGTGCGCATGGTGTTCGATCGGAACGGCAGGAAGACCGGCCACAAGTTCACCCGCGGCCTGATGCGCTCGGCCGCCAAGCTGGCCTACGAGCAGGCCCAGGCGGCCATCGACGGCGAGCCCGACGACGCCACCCGGCCGCTGCTGAAGACCATCATCGAGCCCCTGTGGGCCGCCTACCGCTGCATGCTGATCGGCCGCAACGCGCGCCAGCCGCTCAATATCGAGAGCCTGGAGCGCAAGATCGTCATCGGCGACGACGGCCGGGTCGCCTCCATCGAGCCGCGTAAGTCCCTCGAAGCGCACAAGCTGATCGAGGAGATGATGATCCAGGCCAACGTCTGCGCCGCCGAGACGCTGGAACAGCGCGGCTCGCCGCTGATCTACCGGGTGCACGACGCCCCCAGCATGGAGAAGCTGCAGGCCCTGGCCGACTTCCTCGGCACCCTGCAGATGCCCTGGAACAAGGGCGAGGCGCCGCGCACCGAGCGGTTCAACAAGCTGCTGGCCGAAACCCGCGGGGGGCCGCACGCCGAGATCGTTAACGAGGTGGTGCTGCGCACCCAGATGCAGGCCCACTACAGCCCTGACAACATCGGCCACTTCGGGCTGAACCTGGATCGTTACGCCCACTTCACCTCACCGATCCGCCGTTACGCCGACCTGATCGTGCACCGGGCGCTGATCGGTGCGCTGAAGCTCGGCGCCGACGGGCTGTCGGACTACGACGTCAAGATGCTCAAGGACACCGCCGACCACATCACCCAGGCCGAGCGCCAGGCCATGGCCGCCGAGCGCGACGCCACCGACCGCTACGTCGCCGCCTTCCTGTCCGACCGCGTGGGGGCCTCGTTCGACGGCCGCATCACCGGCGTGACGCGCTTCGGCCTGTTCGTGCGCCTGGCTGAGACGGGGGCGGACGGGCTCGTGCCGATCTCCAACCTGGGGGAGGACTATTTCATCCACGACGATCGCGCCCATGCCCTGGTGGGCCAGCGTACCGGCGTGCGCTGGCGCCTGGGGGCCTCGGTCAGCGTCAAGCTGGTTGAAGCCACGCCGATCACCGGCGGCCTGCTATTCGAGATGCTGAGCGAACCGGACCCGCGCGATCCCAACGCCCAGGCGCCCCGGCTCGGCATCCGCGGACGCGGCGCCGGTCGGCCGGGCGGACCCAAGCCCGGCTCGGGACCGAGGGGCCTGCCGCGCGGGGTCAGCCGCAGCGCCAAGGGCCAGAAGCGGCGGAAATAGCCGCCCGCCTCGGCCAAAAACAAAGCCGTCATCCCCCGACTTGATCGGGGAAAGCGACGACAGCAGGTCTTGGCTTGACCCGAACGGCGATCTCAAATCGTGTGACGTGGCTTGGGGGATGACGACAGGGGAATGGCTTTGAAGGCTTGGGCGGCATTCGCAGGCGTGGTCGGCCTCGCCTTGGCCATCGCCGTCCTGGCCCTGCGCCCGCCCTCCCCTGCGTCCGCCAACGCCCCTGCCGAGCAATTCTCCGCCGCCCGGGCCTTTGCCGACGTCGCGGCCATCGCCCAGCGCCCGCACCCCATCCGTTCGCCGGAACAGGCGCGGGTGCGCGACTATCTGTTCGGCCGGATGGTCTCCTTGGGCCTCGCGCCCCGGCTTCGCCCGGCGGCCAGCGACCAGGGCGGACTGTTCAATCTCCTCGGCGTGCTGCCCGGCGCCGACCGCGCGTCGCCCGCCGTCCTGCTGATGGCCCACTTCGATTCGGTCCCGGCCGGCCCTGGCGCGGCCGACGACGGCGCGGGCGTGGCCGCGGTGCTGGAGGCCGCGCGGGCGCTCCAGGCGTCGGGGCCGCGCGGCCGCGACGTGATGGTCCTGCTGACCGACGGCGAGGAGCCGGGGCTCTACGGCGCCAAGGCCTTCTTCTCGGGCGATCCGCTGCGCGGCCATGTCGGGGTGGTGATCAACCTGGAGGCGCGCGGCAACCGCGGGCGGGCGGTGATGTTCGAGACCCATCGGCAGGGCGGAGCCATGGTCGGTTTCCTGACCCGCGCCGGCGCCCTGTCGGGCGCCAGCTCCCTGATGCCGGACCTGTACCGCCGCCTGCCCAACGACACCGACCTGACCGAGGCCCTGACCCGAGGCTACCCCGGAATCAACTTCGCCTTCTTCAACGGTTTCGACGCCTATCACCGCCCCTCCGACACCCCGGGCAACCTCGACCCCGGCAGCCTGCAGTCCATCGGCGCCCAGGTCCTGGCCGCCGCCCGCGCCCTGGCGACCGCGCCCGCCCTGCCCGGCCGCGCGCCGGATCAGGTCTACGCCGACATCTTGGGCGGACCGATCCTGCACTACCCGGCGGCGGCCGGCTGGCTGGTCCTGGGCCTGGCGGTCGTGCTCATCGGCATGGCCGCCTGGCGCGAGCTGGCGACGAAGCAGACCGGGATCGCCGGGATCGCCGCCGGCGTCGGCGCGGTCCTCGGCCTGGTGATCGTGCTGGCGATGGCGCTGATCGGCGACGGCATGCTGCGCGGGCGGCTTGCCGGGCCGCATCTGGCGCCCTTCCTGCGCCATGCGGGCGAAGCCCTGACCGGGGCGGCGCTGCTGGCCGCCGGCCTGGCCACGCTCTGGCTGTGGTCGGCGCAGAAGGCCCTGCGGCCCGCCAGCCTGAGCCTCGGCGGGCTGAAGGTGCTGGCCCTGTTCGCCATCCTGCTGCAGCTCGCCGCCCCGCTCGACGCCTTCATGCTGGCCTGGCCGTTGCTGCTGGCCGCGGCGGCGGCCGCCCACCATGCCGGGAGCGCGCGTCCCTCGCCGATCACCGCGCCCTTCGTGCTGGTCGCCCTGGCCCAGCTGTTCTATTGGGCGGGCCTGTTCTACGCCCTGGCCGGCCAGGAGAGCCCGGCGGTCCTGGCGCCCTTCGCCGCCGTCGCGACTGTCCTGCTGCTGCCCCTGGCCCCGCGCCTGGGCCGACCTGGCGCGTTCGGCGGAGCGGCCCTGGCGGTCCTGGGACTGGCCCTGTCGCTGGTGGCGATGAGGCCTTAGCCCCGAAAGGGCTGTCGATGGAGACGGTATGAACGACGCGCCCCGTAAAGGTCCTCGTATCCGCTGGCTGAGCCTGGCGGAGATCGTCGGGGTGGCGGCCCTGGTGGTCGCCGGCCTCGGCTACTGGGATTCCCACCGCGAGCGCGTGCAGGAGGACCGCGCCCGCCTCGAAGCCGATCGCGACCGCGCACAGGCCGCCAGGGCGCACGACGCCGAAACCAAGGCCAGCGCCCTCGGACTGGCCTTCCTGATGACGGCCGCTCCCGACAGCGCCGGCGACCGGCTGCGCCTGACCTCGGTGCATCCCGAGCAGGTCATCCAGACCCAGACCCTCCGGTTCCCCTCGGTTATACGGCCCGACGGCGTCGAGACCACCGGCAATCCCCGCATCGACGTCCGTTGGATCGAAGAGCCGACGCGCAAGCTGAAGAGGAAGTCCCCCCAGGGCAGGATTCCGGTGGCGGTGCTGACCACCTTCATCGAGGGCGGCCAGACCAAGACCGACCGCGCCGTCTATATGGTGGGCTACAGCCTGCATCCGCGTCTCCTGGGCGGGGCGCAGGTGGAGTTGGAGGGATTGTCGCTGGCGCGGCGGAACGTCCCGGGCGACCTCCAGGCTGCGGCGGACCAGACCTGGGTCCGCATGCTGCTCACTGGGCGTTGACTTCCGACGCTTCCTGGGTATGTTCCGCCCTCTTCGAATTCTCGGCTGGAGCGGTGTCTCCGCTCGCCCGCAAGGACCTGGATTATGGCTAAACCGGCTTCCATCAAGATCCGCCTGAACTCGACGGCGGATACCGGCTTCTTCTACGTCACCAAGAAGAACGCCCGCACCAAGACCGACAAGATGGTGCTGAAGAAGTACGATCCCGTCGTGCGCAAGCACGTCGAGTTCAAGGAAGGCAAGATCAAATAGGCCTGGCTTCATCGCCAAGACCCATGACGCCCGCCCTCACCGGCGGGCGTTTTTGATTCCGGAGTGCGTGGTCGAGCGGCCTAAGCCGCCCAGGAAATCACGCGGTTGCGGCCGGCGGCCTTGGCTTCGTAGAGGGCTTCGTCGGCCCGCTTGAGCAGGGCCTCGGGGGTGTCGTGCTCGCCCTGCATCTCCGCCACCCCGATGGAGATGGTCACGGTCAGCAGCTCCTTGCCCTGCGCCACGCGGAACGGCGAGCCGGAGATGTAGCGGCGGATGCGTTCGGCGATGCGCTCGGCGGCCGTCACGTCGGTGTCGGGCATGATGGCGACGAATTCCTCGCCGCCGTAGCGGCACGGCAGGTCGATGGCCCGCACGTTGGAAGCCAGGCGCACGGCGAACTCGCGCAGCACCTCGTCGCCCACGTCGTGGCCGAAGCTGTCGTTGATCTTCTTGAAGTGGTCGATGTCCAGCAGCAGCGCCGCCACCGGCGCCCCGCCCTTGGCCGAGCGTTGGGCCAGGGCTTCCAGCTGGCCGAACATGTAGCGGCGGTTGTGCAGGCCCGTCAGCGGGTCGGTGACGGCCAGCTCGAAGGAGTTGTCGAGGTTGTTGCGCAGCAGGTCGGTGTAGCGCTTGCGCTTGATCTGGGTGCGCGCACGGGCCGACAGCTCCTGCGGGTCGATGGGCCGGGCCAGCAGGTCGTTGATGCCCAGCTCCAACGCCTTGACCGCCCGGGGACGGTCGTCGGGGTCGAAGATGGCCAGGATCGGCAGGTTGCGGGTCAGTTCGTCCGAGCGGACGCTGGCGGCGAAGCGCAGGCCGTCGAAGCTGCGCGCCGCGGCGTTGACGATCAGCAGGTCCACCGGGCCGCGCACGGCCAGGGCCGCCTTCTCCAGGTTGGCCTCCACCACCGGCCGGTGCTCGATCGACAGCTCGGCCATGATCCGCGCGCACTGGCGCTCGTTGTCGTCGACGATCACCACCCGGCCGCCGGAGCCGCCGAGGCGCGAGGCGACCCCGCCGATCACGCCCATGCGCCGGCCCGAGGCCTCGCGCTCGCGCAGCTCGTCGATCACCAGCTTCAGCCGGGTCAGGCTGCGCACGCGGGCGAACAGCACGACGTCGTCGATCGGTTTGGTCAGGAATTCGTCGGCGCCGGCCTCCAGCCCCGCAATGCGGTCGGCGCGGCCGTCCAGGGCGGTGATCAGCACCACCGGGATATGGCGGGTGGCGGCGTCTTCCTTCAGCCGGCGGCAGACCTGGAAGCCGTCCATGCCGGGCATCATCACGTCGAGCAGCACGATGTCGGGCTTTTCGGCGGCGGCCATGGCCAGGGCGGTGACGCCGTCGGTGGCGCTGAGCACCTCGTAGTATTCGGCGGACAGCTTCGCCTCGAGAAGCCGGACGTTGGCGTCGATGTCGTCTACCACGAGGATCCGCGCCGTCATGTCCGCCCCCCGACTCTGGCCATCAGTCCAGGAACCGGCGCACGGTGTCCAGGAACAGGCCCACGGAGATCGGCTTGGACAGATAGGCCTCGCAGCCGCCTTCGCGGATGCGCTCCTCGTCGCCCTTCATGGCAAAGGCGGTGACCGCGATCACCGGAATCTTCGCCAGGTCATCGTCTTCCTTGAGCCATTTGGTGACTTCGAGGCCGGAAATCTCCGGCAGCTGGATGTCCATGAGAATCAGGTCGGGGCGATGCTGACGCGCCAGGGACAGCGCCTGCAGACCCTCGCGGGTCTCCAGCGTCTCGTAACCCTGGGCTTCGAGCAGATCATGAAAAAGCTTCATGTTCAGCTCGTTATCCTCGACGATGAGGACGGTCTTGGTCATCGCGTAACCTGTTGCAGGCCGGGTCGATACGTCCCGGCCTAGGCGGAGCCACCGGCTCCCCGCCTTTCCGGGCTCGATTAGTCCCACGATATCCTTACCCGGCCGTTAGCCTTGGGCGATGCAGGTCCCCACTAGACGGATGCCGAACCTTCGTTCTAATTTTGTTCGGAAATATCCATGGGGTTCCGGGGGGGACTGGATGAAGCGCGCCTGGCCTGCAATCGTGGTTCTGTGGACGTTCGCGCTGGCTAGCGCCAGCCAAGCGGCGGCGCCCGAATTGGTGATCCCCGCCCCCGTCTCGATGCCGGCGTTGCCTTCGGGCGCTGCACCTCGACCGGTCGCATTTGCCCGACTCGCGAACCGCATCCCCGCCGGCCAACCCTGGGCCACTTTTCGCTTCAGTCTCACCTGTCAGGTTCCGACGACGGGTATCCGGCAATTAACATGGGAAAGCAGCAATCAGTTCGATACGAAAATCTATGGTCCTTTGTTTGCCGACCAATTGAAGGTCGCTGGATTCAATGCCGCCGACGATCCCGACGCCTTATTCAAACGCAGGGGAGAAGAAGCGGATCTGCAGGTTGCCGGCAGCGTGAAAAATCTCGACGCCAGGCTCTGCGTGGCTGGATTTATCATCCATGCTCAGGAGCCAATACCATTCAATCTCGATGCCGCCACTGGCTCCGTGCTAATCGATATTGACTGGCAGCTATACTCTACATCGCAAGACAAAGTGCTGGTTCATAAAGAAATTTCCACCGGAATCACCTTGGACAAGCACCAGGCGGGCAACTTAGTTCGCCTGATCCAGGGCGGGGTTCGGGAAAATGTCAGGACGCTGCTCGCCTCCGAGGAGTTTCGGGCAGCGGTTCTGACCCCGCAAAGCGCCGCCGCGATCCGGGCCAGTGGACAGCCCGCCATCCTCCTGACGGGGTCCGCTTCCGCCAAACCCGGCAGGATCAGCGATGCCGTCGGCGGGGTGGTGCTGGTCCTATCGAACGGCGGCCACGGAAGCGGTTTCCTCCTCTCCTCCGACGGCTACCTCATGACCGCCGAACACGTCGTCGGCGCGGACAAATACGTCAAGGTCCGCTGGTCGGACGGTCTCGAAGGCGTCGGGGAGGTCATCCGTACCGACAAGCGCCGCGACGTAGCGTTGATCAAGACCGATCCGCGCGGCCGCCAACCCCTGGCCCTGCGCCGCGAGGCGCCCCAGCCGGGCGACACCGTGTTCGCTATTGGCGCGCCCATCGACCCCAAGCTGCAGAACACCGTCACCCGGGGCGTGGCCTCCGCCAACCGCATCATGGACGGCTTCAGCTTCATCCAGAGCGACGTGACGGTCGATCCCGGCAACAGCGGCGGGCCGTTGCTGAACGACAAGGGTGAGGTGCTCGGCTTCACGGACATCGGCATCCGCACTGCCGAAGCGCCCACCGGCCTGAAATTCTTCGAGCCCATCGGCGACGCCCTGCTTTTCCACTCGGCCGAGCCCCATTGAGCGGGGTCCCGTACCTGTGAGTTGCGCTCTCGGCCTCCTGCGCTGATGGTTCCGGGATGATCCGGATCGGCGTGGATTTCGGCGGGACCAAGATCGAGGCGGCAGCGCTGGACGCTTCCGGCGCGGTGGCGGCGCGCGAGCGGGCGGCCAATCCCGGCGGCTACGAGGCCGCGCTGCAGGCGGTGGCGGACCTGGTGCGGGCGGTGGAGTCCGTCGCCGGCCCTGGCGCGACCGTCGGCGTCGGCATGCCCGGCTCGATCTCGCCGCGCACCGGACTGATCCGCAACGCCAATTCCACCTGGCTGAACGGGCGCGACCTGAGCGCGGACCTGGAGCGGGTCCTCGGCCGGCCCGTCCGCCTGGCCAACGACGCCAACTGCATGGCCCTGTCCGAGGCGGTCGACGGCGCGGCCGCGGGGGCGCAGGGCGTCGTGTTCGGGGCGATCCTGGGCACCGGCTGCGGCGGCGGCGTCGTGGCCAACGGCAAACTGATCGAGGGGGCCAACGGCCTGGCCGGCGAATGGGGCCACACGCCCCTGCCCTGGGCCACCGACCAGGACAAGGCGCCGCCCTGCTGGTGCCGGCGCAAGGCCTGCCTGGAGACCTACATCTCCGGCTCCGGGTTCGAGGCCGACTACCAGCGCTCCACCGGCCGCCGACGCAGCGCGCCGCTGATCGTGGAGGACGCGCGCGGGGGCGAGCGCTGGGCGACCCAGGCCTTGACCCGCTACATCGACCGGCTGGCCCGGGGGCTGGCGGTGGTGGTCGACCTGATCGATCCCGAGGTCATCGTCCTGGCCGGCGGGATGTCCAACGTCCCCGAACTCTACGAGCGCTTGCCGGGCGCCATCGGCCCGTACGTCTTCTCCGACGTCTGGTCCGCCAGGATCGCCAGGGCGGCGCACGGCGATTCCTCCGGCGTGCGTGGGGCGGCATGGCTGTGGCCGCTGGACCAGATCCGCGCCGGCGTGCGCGAAACCGCCCCCGCCTGATGCCGCGCCGGTGACCGACGCCCTTGTGGCCCTCTGCCGCGACTGCCTGTGGCGCGGGCCCGCCCCGCCGGCCCGCCGCTGTCCGACCTGCGCCTCGCCCAGGCTGATCGCCCACGCGGAGCTCGAGCGGCTGACCATCGCCCATATCGACTGCGACGCCTTCTACGCCTCGGTGGAGAAGCGCGACCGGCCGGAGCTGCGCGACCATCCGGTGATCGTCGGCGGCGGCAAACGCGGCGTGGTGACGACCTGCTGCTACATCGCCCGCATCAACGGCGTGCGCTCGGCCATGCCCATGTTCAAGGCGCTGAAGCTGTGCCCGCAGGCGGTGGTCATCAAGCCGGACTTCAGCAAGTACCGCGCCGAGAGCCGCCGCATCATGGCCAAGCTGGAGGCGCTGACCCCGCTCGTGCAGCCGCTGTCGCTGGACGAGGCCTGGCTCGACCTGACCGGCTGCGAGCGCCTGCACGGCGGCCCAGCCGCCTGGGTGCTGGCGCGGGTGCAGGCGCAGATCGAGCAGGAGATCGGCCTGACCGTGTCGGTGGGCCTCGC
>JAQGII010000017.1 GCA_028291305.1 Caulobacteraceae bacterium | reverse complement strand
CCGGACCGCCCGACCAGGGCGGTGGACCTTCCGGCGCGGAACTCGAAGCTGGCCTCCTGCAGAACCGCCGGTCCGTCCGCGTCATTGGGGAAGCGGAAGGAGACGTTCTCGAAGCGGATGGCCTGCTTCAGAGAGTCGTCGGCGGCGATGGAGCCGGAGGGTTGAACCGGTTTTCCGGACGGATCCAGCAGCCACTCCACGGCCTCCACGGAACCGCTGAGCGAATGCAGCTGCACGCTGGCGGACTGGATGTTGCGCACGTTGGGCTGCATTCGGTAGAGCAGCACCACGAAGGCCGCCACCAACGAGAAGTTCACCCCGGCGGTCCAGGCGCCCACGATGATGCCGACAAACAGGATCGCGTAGAGGGCTTCCATGACGGGGGGGATGATGACCCGCCGCCGCTCCAGCTGGAAAAGCCTCAGCCGCACCGCTTCGGAGGCTTCGTCGAACCGGCTCCGCTCGAAGGCGGTCTGGCCGAACACCCGGATGAGGCGCGCTCCGTCTACGAGATGGAGCATGCGCGAGGCCAGCCGGCTGTTGTTCTCGGTAACGCCGCGGCTCATCGAGCGGAGCCTGCCCGAAGCGAGCGCCTGCACAAGCTGGATGAGCGCCAGCCCCACGGCGACCGCGAGCGTCAGCCGCCAGGACAACAGGCACAGGAACAGGAACAGGACGGCCGTCACCGATGCGCTGATGACCATGGTCAGGGCGGTGGCCAGCGCATCGGAGGCGCGCCAGCTCTCGGTCGAGATCACGTTCAGGAGCCGCCCGGGACTCTGCTCCTTGAAGAAGGCGTAGCCGATATCCGTCAGACGGCGGGTCAGGCCGGTGCGGATGGCGTGCCCCGCCTTGCCGTAGACCCAGCCGCTGAGCACGGCATTGGCCGCCGCCACGGCGTTCTTCAGCACCACCAGCAGGACGATGGCTCCGGCGATCAAGGCGAGGCGGTTCGGCGTCGGCAACTGGGAGCCGAAGCGCAGGAACAGGCCCGCCAGACCGTGGCCCGCCGCGGCGTCGCGGTCCATCATGATGTCGAGCAGGGGCATGATCAGCCCGATGCCGACACCCTCCAGTCCCGCGCTGACCAGGCCCAGCAGCACGATAACCGGCAGCAGCCGCGCGTGGGGCCCGACCAGGCGCAGGACCTGAGGGCCGAGCGGAACAATCCGCCGCATGATCTTCGACCCCCTCCAGAAAGCCCGGCCCGCAGCGGCCCGTCACCGAAGGTGGAAACCAACAAGCGGCCGAGAAGTTGCCAAGCTTGGTGGAGGCGGTTCTATTCGCTTTATAGGCGAAATATTGGATCGCTAAAATCGCTTCCCGCGCGAAATTTTGGCGCTGGCTTTTCTTTCTGTCGACCGAACGGGAACAGCAGAACAACAAGAGTGTTCAGCAGGTCGAGCGCGGCAGCAGCTCCAGGGGTCCGCATGGTCGAGGCAAGCGTAATTGTCTGCACGCGTGATCGACGCGGCGCGTTGCTTCGCCTGCTGGAGTCACTTGTGCAAAGCGCGGCCGAGGCGGCGCCCTACGAGATCGAGATCATCGCGGTCGATGACGGATCCACCGACGGCACGGCGGAGGCGGCGGCGCAGTTTGCAGGCACGACGCAGACGCCGATCCATGTCGTCCGGCAGGAAGGGCAAGGCCTGTCATCGGGCAGGAACGCGGGGCTGCGTCAGGCGGGCGGGCGACTGGTGGCCTTCGTCGATGACGATTGCATCGTTTCGCCTTCGTATCTGCGGCAGATGATCGGCCGCTTCGCGGCCGACACCGAAGACGTTCTCCGCGGAGGACGCGTCGAACTGGGCGATCCGGACGACGCGCCGTTGACGATCAAGACCTCCCTCGCCGTCGAACGTCTGGCGATCGGCGACCGTCCGGGGGGATTCATCCTGGGCTGCAACATGGCGATGACCCGGGGGGTCCTTGCCGCCGTGGGCCCGTTTGACGAACGTTTCGGTGCGGGCGGTTTCCTGCGTTCGGCCGAAGACACCGACTTCGTCCTCAGGGCCCTGCTGGCCGACGTTCCCGTCGAGTACGTGCCCGACATGGCGGTGTTCCATCATCACGGCCGCCGGCGGCGCGCGGATGTGGAGCGGATCCAGCGCAACTACAACGTCGGCGACGGCGCCCTGATGCTGAAACATGCGCGGCGCGCGCCCTGGCTGTTTCGCAACTGGTACTGGAGCTTGCGCAACGCCCTGAAGGAGACCGTGGGCGGCCCGCTGTTCGATACGCGACTGGGCCTGTCGCACGCGCCGGTGGCCTTCCATCACCTGGTCGGCGCGGTGCTGTTCATAACGGCCAAGATCAGGCGGCAGCCCGCCTGGCGCGGCCCTGTGCTGGCAGGCAACGGCGGGGTCGACTTCGCCCCCCTGGCCGCAAGCGGGTTTTCCAGGTTCGGAGTAAGGCGACCGACCGACGGCGCGGCCGTCTCATGAGCGGACCGCTCGTCTCCGTGGTCCTGCCGGTGTTCAACGGCGGCGCCTACGTCGAACGTGCGGTGCGCAGCGTCCTTGAGCAGGACTACCGCAGGCTGGAGGTGATCGCCATCGACGACGGCTCGACGGACGACAGCCTGCGGACCCTTGGCCGGCTGCAGGCCCAGGACGGTCGCCTCAAGATCGTATCGCGGGAAAACCGCGGCCTGGTGCCGACGCTGAACGAAGGGCTGCAGCTCGCCCAAGGCGAACTCATCGGGCGGATGGACGCCGACGACATCTGCTATCCCACCCGCATAAGCCGCCAGGTCGAGACCTTCCGAGGCGCCCCCTCACTGGGCATGTGCGGGACCAACTTCACCATCGTCCACCGGAGCGACAGGCAGCACAGCGCCAATGTCGAGTTTTGGCCCGACCGGGACCTCCCGATCCTGTCGTTGTTCTTCACCGCCTTCCGGCACTCCACGGTGATGTTCAACCGCCGCGTGCTGGACCCGCAAATGCTGCGCTACGACCCCGGGTATCCGCACGCGGAGGATTTCGACCTGTTCCGCAGGATCACCGGCGCCCATCCCACGACGGTGCTTCGCGAGCCGCTGCTGGCCTACCGGATCCACCCGGCGAGCGTGACCAGCACAGCCGCCCGGCAGATGCGGCGAACCCACCTGAAGATCGTCTGCGAAAACCTGCAGAGATTTGGCCGCGCCCTGGCGATTCCAGGGCTGATGCAGCTCGACGCCGGTTCGCTGCCGCAAAAGCTCGACGAAATGGCGCGGCTGACCGAGCACGTCTTCGACCTGGCCGACTCCCGCGCGGCGTCGGAGCAGCCGCCGTTCCGCGTCGGGGCAAGCTCCATGTTCTTCTTTCTGCGGGAGATGGCGATCGAGGAATTCGGCATCGGCTTCGCCGCACAGTTCCTCGACCGCACCGACGGATGGCGACGGATGCGCCGCCGCGAAGTCTATGTGGTGCAAGCCCTGAGGGGCGCGCCGTCCTTGGCGATGTCGGCCTGGCGCGGTTTGCGGGGGCTGGACCGCCTGCACTGGGCGATGAGGTCGCACCGACTGCCCGGCCTCGCTTGACGGCTGTTCTTCTGGCGCGCAACGCGCCCGGCCTCTGATGACACGCCGCCGCTCACAGCGAGCCCTGGCGGTCGAACTTCGTCGACAGGACGATCGAGGATGTGGTGCGCTCCACCCCGGCCAGCGCGCCGATCTTGTCGATGACCGCGTCCATCGCGCCCACGTCGGCGGCGCCGGCTATGGCGATCATGTCGTAGTCGCCGCTGACGGAATGAAGCAGGCGCACTTCCGGCATGCGCCTGACCGCGGCCTCCACGCCCGCCGCGGCCTTGGGGGCCAGCTTGATCAGGATGTGCGCGCGTATCGCGCCCAGGTCGTGCTCGGCCGCCAGGCGCACGCCGTAGCCGAGGATGATTCCGCGCCGTTGCAGACGGTCGAGGCGGCTTTGCACGGTCGTCCGCGACAGGGACAGGAGGCGGCCGAGTTCGGTCGTCGATGTGCGGCTGTTTTCCCGCAACGCGGCGATCAGGCGCTTGTCGAGTTCGTCCATGCGTTTCGTCGCGGCCTTTCGGCGGATCGTCCAATCTTACCGCCCGTTTCGACGATCCGTCAGTGCCAATCGGCGCCGCTTGGCGGCATGCTTGGGGGACTTCGGACCAAGTCCAAGGAAGGACGGCGATGAAGCGGATCGTGGTCATCGGCGCCGGGGAGATCGGCTCGACCATCGCCGGCATGCTGGGCGCGGCCGGCGACTACGAGGTGACGGTGGTCGACCGCAGCGCCGAGCAGTTGTCCGCGCTTGACGCCCTCGGCCCGGTGCGCCGGCTGCAGGCGGACGTCGGGGACCCGCAAGACCTGCAGCCCATCCTCGGCGGCGCCTTCGCCGTCTTGAGCGCCGCGCCCTACTACCTGACCCAGGGCATCGCCCGGGCGGCGAGGGCCGCCGGGGTGCACTACCTGGACCTCACCGAAGACGTCGCCGCCGCCCGCGTCGTGCGGGGCCTGGCGGCCGACGCGTCCACCGCCTTCATCCCCCAGTGCGGCCTGGCCCCGGGCTTCATCACGATCGCCGCCCACGACCTGATCTCCCGTTTCGACAGCCTGCAGGACGTGTCCATGGGCGTGG
>JAQGII010000475.1 GCA_028291305.1 Caulobacteraceae bacterium | reverse complement strand
ATCGCCCGGCCCTGGCCACCCAGCTGATCCGCGCCTTCCTGACCCAGGCCCTGGACCTCGGGGTGGTCCACGCCGACCTGCACGAGGGCAAACTGTTCGTCGAGGCGCCGGACCGGCTGACGGCGGTGGACTACGGCATCATCGGCCGGCTGGGCGAGGCGGAGCGGCGCTACCTGGCCGAGATCCTGTGGGGCTTCCTGCAGCGCGACTACCACCGCGTCGCCCTGGTGCATTTCCAGGCCGGCTACGTGCCCGGGCACCATTCGGTGGACGCCTTCGCCCAGGCCATCCGCGCCGTCGGCGAGCCGATCTTCGGCCATGACGCGCACGACGTCTCGATGGGTCGCATCCTCGGCCAGCTGTTCGAGATCACGGCCCTGTTCGACATGCGGCTGCGGCCGGAACTGGTCCTGCTGCAGAAGACCATGGTCACGGTCGAGGGCGTGGCCCGGCGCATCGATCCGCGCCACGATATCTGGGCCGCCGCCGACCCGGTGGTGCGCCGCTGGATCGCCCGCGAACTGGCCCCGCCGGCCCGGGTCCGCCGCCTGCTGGAGGAGGCGGTCACCGTGTTCGAAGGCCTGACCCGCCACGCCAAGACGACCTCGACGCCGACGATCGCCGTCGTCGAGCAGCCGTCGACCGCCTCGCGCCTGCTGTGGTTCGCCGTGGGCGCCGCCGTCGCCGGCGCGGCGTTTGTGATCGCGGCGGCGACCGCGCGGCCGCATTAGAGCCTTTCCGGTTCAAATGGAATCATTTGAACCGGATAAAAAGGCTCTAAATCATAGCGTTAGAGCACGTCGGGCGCCGAAACCGGCAGCCACTTTCGCCTGACGTGCTCTAGGCGGTCGCCGCCGGTCATTTGCCGTCATCCTCGGGCTTGTCCCGAGGACCCAGCAGCGAAGACATCGACGCTGAGCAAAAAGCGGCGGCCGAACGCCTGGAGCTGCCGGGTCCCCGGTATTCCGCTTCGCGAAAACCGGGGATGACGGAAGGCGGTTCCTAGCCGTTGTCGTCCGACCTCGTGCGCCGCGCGCCGCCGTAGTCGTCGCCCTTGGCCAGAGCGTCCTTCTGCTTGTCCCAGTAGGCCTGGCCGTCCTTGGGCTTGAACAGGGTGCGCGGGGCGCCGTTCTTGTCGGCCACGGCGAAGATGTTGCCCTTGGGGTCGTACACCAGCTTGTCGCCGTTGGACCGGGTCAGGATCAGCGCGCCCTGGGGCGGGTTGTCGACGAAGGCGTGGACCTTGGTCAGGAAGTCCTCCTCGCTGGTCGACCCGAACACGTCGCCGTCGCGCTTGAAGTGGTAGTCGGCGTTCTCCTGGCCGCTGTGGGTCTTGTTGGCGGCCCAGATCGGCTTGCCGTGGAACAGCGGCGTATCGGCCGCCGCCGCCGCCCGCCCGCCGCCGTCGGCGCCGTAGCGGGAGGAGGTCCTGGACTCGCCGCCCTCCGGCGCGGAGTCCGCCAGCCGCCGGTCGACCGAGTCCGTCGCCGCGTGCGAGCGGGCGGGGATGGCCGAGGGCGCGCCGTCGCAGGCGGCCAGGGACATGAAGGCCAGCGCCGAAACGGCGCCGATACTCAAGGGCGCGAACGCCCAAACGCGTGTTCCCATTGTGGATTCTCCCACCTGATGCCGATGTGTTGACGGCCTCACCCGATCAGCCGGGAACAAATAAAGAACATCGTTCGGCGTTTGTCTAGTGGGCCTGAAAACCGCTATGAGATCGGCTCGGCTGGGGGTGCGACATGTCGATCCAGGGCAAACGGGTCCTTCTGATCGTCGGCGGCGGCGTGGCGGCCTACAAGGTGCTGGAGCTGGTGCGCCTGCTGCGCAAGGCGGAGGTGCTTGTGCGCCCGATCCTGACGCGCGCGGGAGCCCAGTTCGTCACCCCCCTGTCGCTGGGCGCCTTGGCCGAGGACAAGGTCTACGGCGAGCTGTTCTCCCTGACCGACGAAGCGGAGATGGGCCACATCGAGCTGTCGCGCTCGGCCGACCTGATCGTGGTCGCGCCGGCCACCGCCGACCTGATGGCCAAGGCGGCCCTCGGCCTGGCCGACGACCTGGCCTCCACCGCCCTGCTGGCCACCGACACCCCCATCCTGATGGCGCCGGCCATGAACGTGCGCATGTGGCTGCACCCGGCGACCCAGGCCAATGCCAAGACCCTGGGCTCGCGCGGGGTGACCCTGGTCGGTCCGGACGAGGGGGCGATGGCCTGCGGCGAGTTCGGCCCCGGCCGCCTGGCCGAGCCGCCGGAGATTTTCGACGCCATCCAGGCGGCGCTGACGGACAGGGCCGCCCGGCCCCTCGTCGGCAAGCGGATCTTGGTCACCGCCGGACCGACCGTCGAGCCGATCGATCCCGTGCGGGTGATGACCAACCGGTCCAGCGGCAAGCAGGGCTACGCCGTCGCCGAGGCCCTCGAGAAGATGGGCGCGCAGGTGGTGCTGGTGTCGGGCCCGACCGCCCTGCATGCGTCGCCGGGGGTCAAGCGCGTGGCCGTGGAGACGGCAGACCAGATGCTGGCCGCCTGCCGCGCGGCCCTGCCGGCGGATGCGGCGGTGTTCGTGGCGGCGGTGGCGGACTGGCGCCCGGCGATGGCGCAGGAGCTGAAGATCAAGAAGGCCGCCAAGGGTCATGAGCTGACCCTGGTCGAGAACCCCGACATCCTGGCGATCCTGTCGCAGCACGGCCCGCAGCGGCCGACGCTGGTGGTCGGCTTCGCCGCCGAGACCCACGACGTGGAGGAGCATGCCCGCGCCAAGCGGCTGCGCAAGGGCTGCGACTGGATCGTGGCCAACGACGTGAGCCATCCCGGCGTCATGGGCGGCGACGAGAACGCGGTGCTGTTCGTCACCGCCGAGGGCACCGAGACCTGGCCGACGGCCTCCAAGGCGGAAATCGCCCGGCAGCTGGCCCAGCGGATCGCCACCGCCCTGACCTGACAAAACCGGCGAATCCGGCAAGAACATCCCGATGAAGCCAGAGATCGCCATCCGCCGCCTGCCCCACGCCGAGGGCCTGCCCCTGCCGGCCTATGAGACCCCCGGCGCCGCGGGCATGGACCTGCGCGCGGCCGTGCCCGAGGGCGAGCCCATGGTGCTGCGCCCCGGCGCGCGCGACCGGGCGCCCACGGGCCTGTGCATCGCCGTGCCGCCCGGCTTCGAAGCCCAGATCCGGCCGCGCTCGGGCCTGGCGGCCAAGGCCGGGATCACCTGCCTGAACACGCCCGGCACCGTCGACAGCGACTATCGCGGCGAGGTGCAGGTGATCCTGATCAACCTCGGCGCCGAGGACTTCACCATCCGCCGCGGCGACCGCATCGCCCAGATGGTGATCGCCCCCGTGGCTAGCGCGACCTGGCGCGAGGTGGACAGCCTGGACGACACCGCCCGCGGCGCCGGCGGTTTCGGTTCGACCGGCCACGGCTGAATTTCGGGCAGGCGGGCGCCGAGGCGCGCCGCGCGTCCCTTCGTATCGATCCTGCAATATCGCCGAGAACTGGCCGCCCTAGCTTCGCCGGGTTGCGGGAGTCTGGTTGGTGCGCGCGTCCGATTTCGAGAAATTGAAGGTGTTCGCCGCGGTGGCCGAGCGAGGCAGCTTCGTCAAGGCCGCCGCGCGGCTCGGCCTGTCGACCTCCAGCGTCAGCCAGTCGGTGCGCACCCTGGAAGACCGCCTCGGCCTGCGCCTCCTGAACCGCACCACCCGCAGCGTCGCCCTGACCGAGGCGGGCGCCTATCTGCTGGAGCGCGTCCAGCGCGCCCTGGAGGAGCTGGACGGGGCCTTCGAGGGGCTGAACACCTTCCGCGCCGAACCCGCCGGCCTGCTGAAACTGTCGGTGTCCAGCCTGTCCCTGTCGATGGTCGTGGCGCCGATGGTGGCCCGCTTCCTGGCCGCCCACCCGGCGATCCAGGTGGAGGTGGCGATCACCGACGAGGCCGACCTCGACGCCGCCGTGCACGCCGGCATCCGCGACAAGGCCGCCATCCCGCAGGACATGGTCGCCATCCGCGTTGGCGAGCCCAGCCGCTTCCTGGCGGTCGCCTCGCCGGCCTACATCGCCGCCAACGGCCGGCCCGAGCGGCCCGCCGACCTGGCCCGGCACAATTGCATCCTGTTCCGGACCCGTAGCGGGCGCCTCTATCCCTGGGCCTTCCTGGACGGCGCGCGCACGGTGGAGGCGCAGGTTTCCGGCAGCCTGGTGACCGACAACGGCAACTTCCTGCTCAGCGCCGCGGTCGACGGCGCCGGGATCGGCTATGTCATCGAGACCTACGCCCGCCCCCACCTGGAGGCCGGCGACCTGGCGCCCCTGCTGGAGGACCACGCCGTCCCGTTCCAGGGCTTCTTCCTCTACTATCCCAGCCGCCGGCACATGCCCCTGCCGCTGAAGCTGTTCGCCGAATTCCTGACCTCGACCGCCGAGGCGCCCGGCCGCAGGGCGTCCCCGCGCTTCGCCGAAACGCCGGCCGAGGCGCCGGCGCTGCTCGCCTAGGGCCTCGGCGAAACCGGTATCCATTTTCGCCCGACGTGCTCCAGACGGGGATTATCCGTCCCAGCTTAACAGCCCATGTGGATATGCGGGGATTATGAACCGCGGCTACACCAGTAACCTCGCCCCTCCCGGGGCAGTGAACTCAGATGTGAGTCAAGCTGTGCCGTTCCGGAAAACCCAGGTCCACGGAACAGAGCGATGCAGCATCAGACTTTCCCGGCGGCGACCTCGCTCGACCTCGCAGCCTCTGCTTCGGGCCGACGCACGGACACGGTGTCCGATCTGGTGTTCGGGGCCCATTGCCTAAATCGTCACACCGCCAATCTGGCGATATTGAAGTACGTCGACTTCCAGGGATTCCTGGTTACCGGCCAGCACTCGGGCACCCATTGGATCAAGTGGATGCTGAGCCACGCCCTGGCCCACCGCTATGGCGTCGAGCCGCCGCGCTATTTCAACAACGCCTCTTCCAACGAGCTGATCGGCCATCCCAAGCATCCGCGCCGCCATCCCCACCTGCCGCGGATCGCCAGCTCCCACTCCATCCCGCCCTACGCCCTGCAATGGCGCTGGCTGCGGTCCCTGCGCCGCCCGCCGCCCTATGCGGTGGTGGTGCGCGACGTGCGCGACCTGATGATCTCCAACTACGAGAAGTGGCGCCGCGAGTATGACGTGCCGTTCAGCCGCTATGTGGCGGGCGACCCGCGCGGCAAGGCCTATGTCTGCGACGCCTGGTGGTATGTGCGCTTCGCCAACCAGTGGGGCGCGATCGCCGAGCGCTATCCCGAGCAGACCCTGGTCCTGCGCTACGAGGACTTCCGCCGGGATCCGCTGGAGAACCTGCGCGCCCTGGCCCGCCATTTCCGGTTGGACCTGACGGACGCCGACCTCAAGGCCGGCATCGCCGTGGGTTCCAAGGAGGTGATGGCCCGCCACCAGGATCCCGGCGTTGACGAGAAGCCGGTGCGTCCCGACGGCGCCGGCGACACGCGCTTCTCGCCGGCCGACCTGGCGGTGCTGGGCGCCATCCTGGACCGCCACCTCAAGCACGATTTCGGCTACGCCTATTTCGACCAGCCGCGCGGCTACCAGATCGCCGGGGCCGGCGCCGACCGTCCGGTGGCGGCGCCGCCGGGCTGGAGGGCGGCCGGCGCCCGCGCGGCCTAAGCGGGTTTGTTGCAGAGGAAGTGTTCCGCCGCCGCCTCGACATGGGCTAAAAGGGAAGCGGTCCGCCGCCAATCGTTTCGCGACCCCGCGTCCCGCCCGGCCGGACCCATGACATTGCGGAAAAACAGGCGTGCCGGACACACAGCTTTCAGCGCTCTTGGACGCTAGGCCCGTCAGGCTGACCAGCCTGGCCGCCGGATGGACCCTGGCCCTGGCCATCGCGGTCATGACCTGGGGGCCGCTCAAGGACCGGCCGCAGTTCGGCTTTCCCCAGATCGAGCGGTTCGCCGCCTATCTGGTCCTGGGGGCGTTGCTGGCGGCGGCCTATCCGCGCCGTCCGCGCCTGCTGGCCGTCGGCCTGGCGGTCGCGGCGGTGGCGCTGGAGATCGGCCAGGGCTTCGTCCCGCATCGCGATCCCGGCCTCGTGGACGCCATCGTCAAGGCGCTCGGCGCAGTCGCGGGCGTGGGCCTGGTGCAGGCGGTCCTGCGCGCGGCGGGCGCCCGCCGCGCGACGCTGACGGCCTGAGGCCGCGCGCATCGACCGCTTCCAGCCACGCCGATCCTATGTCAGGCTTGGCCGTTGTTGGGGGTCCCGTCCATGAACAAGCTCGTGCAGGGCGCGCAAAGTCAGTTCGACAAGGGCCACGCCGATGCGCTGCGGGCGCTGGAGTCCGGCCGGATGTCGATGGACAGCGCCCTGAAGCTGTCCCTGTCGGCGCTGTGGCCGGCGGGCTTGGCGGCCGTCATCGCCGCGCTGGTCTTCTGGCGGCTGGTCCACTGGTCCCTCTGGACGGCGACCGCAGCCGGCCTGGCCGTCGGGTTTGTGGTGCTGATCGCCTTCACCTTCTGGATCCGGCGGGCGCTGGAGCGTGCGCGGGTGCATGATCCGCGGCCGGACGCCGCGCCGGCGGTGCTGGACGAGGTCCGCTAGAGCCTTGCCGGTTCAAATGGAATCGTTTGAACCGGATAAAAAGGCTCTAAATCATAGCGTTAGAGCACGTCGGGCGGCGAAACCGGTATCCACTTTCGCCTGACGTGCGCTAGGGTCCGGCGAGGCCGAGCACGTCCTGCATGTCGTAGAGACCGGCAGGCTTTCCCGCCAGCCAGGCCGCAGCCTCCACCGCGCCCCTGGCGAACAGGCTGCGGTCGCGCGCGGAGTGCGACAGGGTGAGGATCTCGTCCTCGGCGGCGAAGAGGACGCTGTGCTCGCCGACGATGCCGCCCGCCCGCATCACCGAAAAGCCGATCTGGCCCTCGGGGCGCGGCCCGGTCAGGCCGTCCCGCGTCCGCGCCTCCACGTCCGTCAGGGCGACCCCGCGCCCCCCGGCCGCCGCTTGGCCCAGCATCAGGGCGGTGCCCGAGGGGGCATCGACCTTGCGCCTGTGATGGGCCTCGAACACCTCGATGTCGTAGGCGCTGGCGGGCAGGACCCGCGCCGCCTGGGCGACCAGGCCGAGCAGCAGGTTCACGCCCAGGGAGAAGTTGCCCGACTTGACGATGGGGATGGCCTGGGCGGCGGCGGCCACCGCCGCCTCGTCGGCGTCGCCGAGGCCGGTCGAGCCGATCACCAGGGCGGGGCCGCCCTGCAGGGCGCAGGCGCGCGCCAAGTCGGCCGACGCCGCGCCGCTGGTGAAGTCGATGATCACGTCGCAGGCGGCCAGCGCCACATCTCGCGCCACCAGGCCGCGGCCGTCCACCACCGAGCCCGCGCTGCCCGGCTGGCCGAACAGGGCGGTCAGGGACAGGCCGGCGCGGGCCTCCACGGCCGCCGCCAGCACCCGGCCCATGCGTCCGCGCGCGCCCGCCACGCCGATCCTGATCCCGCCGTCCGCGGACATGAGCCGTCTTCCCGCTTGGGACGGCCCGATGGCCGTCGCACCCTTTGGCTATCCCTCTTCGGACCGGGCCGGTCAACCGTCGAACAGCTGGGCTTTATTGTGCGTTCC
>JAQGII010000468.1 GCA_028291305.1 Caulobacteraceae bacterium | reverse complement strand
TCTTAAGCCGCCAATGCCGCAGCGACGTGGAGAGATTCCGGCCGCAGAGGGATCAGGCTTGAAAGTCCGTCGAGTGGGCCATCTCGCGGCTCGCTTCATAGTCGGTGCGCAGGTCGTCGATCTTCGCCCCAATGTTTCGATACGCGTCGGCGCCAAGGATGATCCGATGCGCCTTGGAGTCCGACTTGAGCGTCGTGTAGATGGCGCTGGCTGCGCGGGCCGGGTCGCCGGGGAACATATGGTCGCCGATGTTGGCCATCGCCTCGCGGAAGGCGCCGGAGGTAGCGGCGTAGTCGTCGATCTGCTGACCGGAGAATTTGGTCCGGTCGCCGATGCCGGTCCGGAACGAGCCGGGCTCGATCAGCACCGCGCGCAGGCCGAGAGGCTCGATCTCCTGCCAAAGCGCCTCTGTGACGCCTTCCAGCGCGAACTTACTGGCGGAGTAGAAGCCGTTGACGGCGAAGCTCGCAACGCCATCCATGGAGGACATATTCACGATCGTGCCGCGACCCCGCGCCCGCATCGCCGGAAGGGCGAGGCGCAGGAGCGCGACGGCGCCGAAGAAGTTGACCTCGAAGATCTGCCGGTAATCTGCCTCGTCGTGTTCCTCGATGGCGCCGACGAAGTCGATGCCGGCATTGTTGACCAGATAGTCGATCGCGCCGAAGCGCTCCTCGGCCTGACGAAGGGCCTCGACCCGCTGTTGGGGGACAGCGACGTCGAGCCTGACGACCAGCGCGGTTTCAGGGAATGACGCCGCGAGCGCCTGCATCGGCGCCACGCTCCGCGCCGCCAGGACAACCCGGTCGCCTTGCTTCAGGACATGTTCCGCCAGCGCATAGCCAAGCCCGCTGGAGGCTCCGGTGATCAGCCATGTCGAATTGCTCATTTGAAAGGCTCCATGAGTAGTGGGGTGATGGTCCCGGTGACGCCCCTCAGGACGCGACCGCGAAGTCCGTCGAAGCACTGAGGTCGCTCCATTTGCGGTCGGCCTCGGCCTTTCGGGCGTCGGCGCTCCCGACGATCCTGACCGCATCGCTGCCGAGCAGTAGACGGAGCGGCGGATCGTCCATGCCGACGACCTTGAGGATCGCCTGGGCCGCCTTGGCCGGGTCGCCGGGTTGCTTGCCGTCGTAGTCACGCTGGAACCGCGCCGCTTGACCCACGGTGGCGTCGTATTCCGGGCGGATCTTGTGGATTGTCTGGGACGAGCCAGCGAAGTCGGTCCGAAAACCGCCGGGCTCGAAGACGGTCACCTTGACGCCCAGCGGCGCCAGTTCGGTCACCATCGCTTCCGAAAAGCCCTCGACCCCAAACTTCGCGGCCGAATAGGGGGCCCGGCCCGTCGATCCGATCCGTCCTCCGACGGACGAGAAGTTGAGGATGTGGCCTGAGCCCTGGGCGCGCATGATCGGGATCGCGGCCTTCGACAAGTGGATCGGTCCGAAAAGGTTGGTGTCGATCTGCGCGCGGAAGTCCTCGATGCTGGTGTCTTCGATCGGGCCGAGATTTCCGTAGCCGGCCACATTCGCCACCACGTCCAGTCGGCCGAAGCGTTCGACCGCGGCGTTTACCGCGGCTTGCGCCGCGCCAAAGTCGGTCACGTCGAGCGGCCGCAGAATCACCTGGGCGTAGCGATCCGACAGGTCCTCGAGGCCGCGAGTGTTCCGGGCCGTGGCGACGAGATTGTCGCCCGCACCAAGCACCGCTTCGGCGAGTGCGCGGCCGAGGCCGCGCGAACTTCCGGTTATGAGCCATGTCTTAGACATTCGTGCCTCCGTTGGTTGGTGAGGCAGATGTGACACCGCGACACTGATCTGATAAGCCGACCAAAATGGCGCAGGCTGATGCAAAAACTCGCGCAATGAGGGCGAGCCAGCTGGAGCTCGAAGCGGTGGTGGCTGTGGCCCGGCACGGCGGCTTCCGGGTTGCGGCGCGCGAGCTCGACATGTCCTCTTCGGCGCTCAGCCATGCGGTGGCGGTGCTGGAGGCGCGCCTGGGCGTTCGCCTATTCAACCGCACCACACGCAGCGTCGCCCTGTCCGCCGAAGGCGAGCAGTTCGTCGCGGAAGTCGCCCCGGCTTTGGCTGCGATCCGCACCGCCATCGAACACATCGATGAACATCGCGCCGAACCGGCAGGCGTCTTGCGTCTGAATCTGCCGATCGGCGCAGGGCGGATGATCCTCGCGCCGCTGGTGTTCGAGTACATGCGCCGCTATCCGCGGGTGGCGGTGGACATGGTGACCGAAGGGGCGATGGTGGACATCGTCGGGCACGGCTTCGACGCCGGCGTGCGGCTCGAAGAGTTTGTCCCGCCCGACATGATCGCCGTACCGATCACCCGTCCGATACGCTCTATCGTCGTCGGCTCCCCCGCCTATTTTTCGGGGCGCCGGCGGCCAAAGACTCCGGCTGAGCTGGCGCAGCACCGCTGCATTCGCCGACGCACGGGGAACGGGACGATCTATCGCTGGGAATTTGAAAAGCGTGGTGAAGCCGTCGCGGTAGACGTCCCGGGCCAATTGATCCTCGACGACGGCGACCTGATGCTGCAGGCCGCCCTGGCCGGAGAGGGCGTGGCCTATCTCTCCGACATCGCGACCGCGGGGTCGATCGAAGCCGGTCTCTTGCGGCCGGTTCTGGAAGACTGGTCGCCGGAATTCCCGGGTCTTTGTCTCTATTATCCGAGCCGCCGCAACATTCCCGCCCGGTTGCGCGCCTTCATCGATCTGATCCGCGAACAGGCGCGACGATGATCTCAGCCGCGATATCTCAGCCTTAAAGCGCTTGTGGCAGACGGAGATGCGCCGAACGTGCGCAATATGGAACCGGGCTAACTTCCGCTCATGGCGCCAAGCAGCCGGAAGGGGATACGGCGCCGGCCGCTACGATGCGGACTCTGGCAACGACAGGACGGGGTGGATTACGGACGTTGACTGCCCGTTGGCAGCGCAGCAATGCTAAGGTCCTCAGGTCGGCTATCGGCTGACGTTCTTATTACGGGAAACGCGCGTGGGCGTATGGTCGGCGTGCAGGCGGCTATTCGACATGGCTCGGGCTGTCTTCCTGCTCGTTGATGCGGAGAAATTCTCTGCAGCAGATCAGGCGGAGAAGGGTTGGTCCCTCATAGAAAAGGCGGGAATCTTATTCGGCCAGTCTTGGCCTACAAAAAATCTCCCCGCTTACATGAACCTTCAAGTCAGCATTTGCGCGTTCCAGACCAAACGATATGACTTGTCTAAGTCTTGCGCTCAAGCGGCTGAGCGCGACTTTCGCACTAGCACGAAAGGCTTTGGGGCGGCGGATAACCTATACCTGATATACTATTCCGTCATGATGCGACGGAATGCTTGTCAGGCCCTGGGAGAAACCCTGCCCAAGCCATCTGCGGAATATCCGCCGTTGTCCAACGCGGACGTCATGCGTGTTGATCGCCGTTGGCGACGCAAATTTCCTCTCGTGAAAATTGATCCCGCCACCGTGCCTTAGTCAGAAACCACCAACGTCCGCTATGGGTCGGAAATCCCCGTTGAGCGTGGCCCGCGAATGTCGCCTTTCTGGAGCGGTCGCAAGTTCCGCTCGTGGCGCGAAGGGGGCGCGGCTCCAGCCGCTTTGATGCGGACTGTGGCAACGACAGGACTGGGTGGTCAGCGGACCTCTCTTTGCACTCAGGGCGTTCTCCGTCGCACGACGGCGATGTAGCGGTTGAGGCGCTGCCCCGGCGCTTACGAATTGAGCAGTTCAGCCAGGGCGCGCTCGACCTGCGCGGTGACGGCGGGAATGCGGCCCGGGGCGCCGGCGACGTGGCCGTGGTCGGACGAGATTACCTCGAGGCGGGCGCTGGGGATCAGGGACGCCTCGATCCGGCTTTCCGCTAGGGTGAAGTAGGCGTCCTGGTCGCAGGGCATCACGATCGTCCGTGCGCGAATCCTGCCGAGGTAGCTCTTCAGGTCCGCGCCCGGAACCAGCCGCTCCGGCTGGGCGGTACGCCAGGTCTCGAGCATGGCGACGAGGTCGCGCCAGTCCCAGGGGACGTAATCCTCCTCCCAGGAGGCCAGGAAGGCCTCCAGGCTGGAGTAGCCGCGCTCGCGGTACCGCTCATTGCGGTAATAATCCGCCGAATAGGCCCAGCCGGCATAGGAGCGGCCGAACGCGCGCCGCCCTGCCTTACGCTCAGGCGTCGGATCGGCCTCGAGCGTGCGCAGCAGCCCCTCGATGAAGACCTGGTTCAGCGGCCAGCAGCGGGCCGAGCCGCACCAGGGCAGGAGCCGCTCGACCCGGTCCGGATAGAGCGCGGCCCAGGCGTAGGCCTGCATCGCGCCCATGGACCAGCCGCTGACGAGCGCGATGCGCTTCACGCCGAGGCGGCCGAACAAAAGGTCGTACTGGGCGCGCACATTGTCGGCCAAGGTCATGACCGGGAATGGGGCTTCGCCCGAATGGCTGGGTGAACTGGAAAGCCCGTTGCCGAAGGCGTTCGTCGCGACGATGAACCAGCGGTCCGGATCGAGCGCCCGGCCGGGTCCGATCAGGCTCGCATAGGCGCGATGGGTGCCCGTGAAAAAGCTGGGCAGGACGATGCAGTTGTCGCCCGCGGGGTTCAGCGCGCCCCAGGTCCGATAGGCGAGGACCGCGCGCCCGAGCGCCTCGCCGCCGGCGGTCGAAAAGCCGGCGATCTCGTGAAGCTGGTGGTCCATCGTCAGTGACCCAGATGCCGGTCAAAGAAGGCGCTGATTTCGGTGAAGGCCTGCCGGTCCTCGGGGATGCGGTCGTCGAAGGTGTACTGGGCGTGGGACATCGCCTCGAACACCAGCAGCTCGGCCTCGACGCCGGACTGCAGCAGCTTTTGGTGGGTGCGGACCGTATCGCTCAGCAGCAGGTCGCGCGTGCCGCTAGTCAGTATGGTCGGCGGAAAGTTGTGCAGGTCGCCGTTCAGCGGCGAGATCATCGGGTCGGCCATGTCGTGGCCGCGGGCGTAGAAGCGGGCCGCCGCGTCGCAGAACCCGCTCGGCGACACCAGGACGTTGTCGACCATGGCGTTCGTCTGCATCGTGTCGCCGTGCTCCTTCTCGTCCGCCATTGGCGTACCGACCGCTATGGCTCCCGGTGTCGGCAGGCGCTGTTGCTTGGCGCGCAGCATCACCTCCAGGGTGAGCGCACCCCCGGCGGAGCTGCCAAACACGCCGATGTCCTTCGGCTTGGTCGTTTTCAGGGCTGCGGCGTAGACGGCCGTCGCGTCGTCGAGCGCCGCCGGGAAATAGGCCGTTGGCGGCATCCGGTAGTCGACGGAGATGACGGGCGTGCGGCTGAAGCCGGCCATCAGCACGGCCTCGCCCAGGGCGGCCTCGTGAGGGTTGAGCACGTAGCAGCCGCCATGGAGATGGATAAGCAAGCGTTTGGCGTTGCGCGCCGGGATGGTCTCGGGCGTCACGCGATAGACCTTCACCCCGCCGAGCGTGCTCTGCGCAATCCTAACGTGCAGCCGTCTGGCCATCGGTTCGACCGACGATGGGGCGGCCGCTGCCTGGGAGTCGGCCAGCGCCCGCCACCCCTCAGGCGTAGTCGGCGGCGTATTCCAGCCGCTGTGCAGCGGCTGAGCGATGACCGCTTGCATTTGAGGACTGACATCGTCGGGAACAGGAATGCGCTTCGCGGGCGCGTCGCGCGGCGCGAGGCCCGTCTGCGCCATGGCGACGGGCGCTAGCAGCATGAAAGCCGCCGCGGCGAATGCACGGGCTGCATCTGTTTTGCGCATGAATGTCACTCTTCGTCTGCCCTTGGATCTCAGCTGAGCCTTAAATAGGAGCCGCTCAGCAGATGCCCAGGTCCAAAATGGGTCGAGCGCACATCGCGCGCTTCGCCCGAGGCTCCCGGTCCCGACTGATCCCCCCCGAAAAAGTAGACGGGGTTAGGCCGCTCTGCGCTCTGCGGGCCGGACAGATGGCAGCATCCGACTACGAGCCGTAGCCTTCAAATACGTCTTGCGCTGAAGGGGGTGCCCACAGAGGGACTGCGGACATTAGCGTTGGATCATTTCGCTTTTGCCGCCAATAAAGCCTTGGCGGCAATTGTCCTATCGCGCGGACTGGCCCCCGGACGCTCGACGTGCGTTCAACCGTGGCGCCGGTGTGGGACGGCACCAGCCTGAATGTCTGGAACCTGGAGCGGTTGGCGAGTCCGGATTTGGCGCCCTGCGGCCCTGCCGCCGCCGGCCGGGATCTCGAAACCGGACGCGACAAATGGCCGGGCAGGATGGAAAGGCGACATTGACGCTCGGGCGAAAACCCGGGGCCACCCGGTTCCCGTGGGCGACTTCGGTTCCTTGGAGAAAAGCAGGCGACCTTCAGCCTGGCCAACATGTCTCCGCAGAGGCCGAACCTGAACCGGATCGTCTGGGCGGGGATCGAATAGGCGCTACGCCAACTGGCGGCTGACGATGGTTACCGGCCCCATCGTTCCCACTGAGCCGGAAACGTT